>JAFYZI010000132.1 GCA_017548725.1 Bacteroidales bacterium | reverse complement strand
TATCAAAATAATATCAAAACACTTGCTATGGAAAATAAAGAATTCAAATTCAACGGTTTAAGAGTTAACGGTTTCGTGATGCTCTTCGTCACTCTGGCAATGACCATCTTCCTCCCTGCTTATATGGTAGCTGCAGGCGTCAACGATAATATACAGCCCTTCTGGATGATCCTCGGCATCATCCTCTTCATGCTGTCGATGTTCTTCTGGAACGGCTTCATCAAGCTCGAGCCCAACGAGGCTGCCGCTTTCCTGTTCTTCGGCAAATACCGCGGCACATACGCCGAGACCGGTTACCACTGGGTAAACCCTCTGCTCAGCAAGAAGAGAGTGTCTCTGCGCGCCCGCAACCTCAACCCCGAGCCCATCAAGGTCAACGACCGCAACGGTAACCCTATACTTATAGGTATGGTCATCGTGTGGAAGCTTGAGAATGTCTACAAGGCTCTCTTCGAGATCGACTCTGCCAGCCTCGCAGTCAACAGCAAGGCCAACCAGGCCGCTGACAGCACCAGCCTCGTAGTCGCCAAGCGCATGAACGCCTTCGAGGAGTTCGTGAAGGTTCAGAGCGACGCCGCCCTCCGTCAGGTTGCCGGCCTCTATGCCTACGACACCCTCGGCGACGAGAAGGAAAGCATCACCCTCCGCTCAGGCGGCGAGGAAATCAACCAGCAGCTGGCCGACAAGCTCAACCAGAGGCTCGCAATGGCCGGCATCAGCGTGGTCGAGGCCCGCATCAACTATCTTGCCTACGCTCCCGAAATCGCAGCCGTGATGCTCCGCCGCCAGCAGGCCGAAGCCATCATCGCAGCCCGCGAAAAGATCGTTGAAGGCGCCGTTTCAATGGTGAAGATTGCACTCGACAAGCTCTCTGACGAGGAAATCATCGAGCTCGATGACGACAAGAAGGCTGCCATGGTCAGCAATCTGCTCGTAGTGCTCTGCGGCGACGAGCAGGCCCAACCAGTGGTGAACACCGGCACTCTCCATAAATAAAATGGCTAAGGAAAAACAAGACACGAAAAGCTTCGTGCTACGGATCGACTCGGCCACACTGGAAAAGATTGAACAGTGGGCCGAGGACGAGTTCCGCAGCATCAACGGGCAGATTTCGTGGATAATCGAGGAGGCGCTCAAGAAGAGCGGACGCAAATGAACACTGAGATTCGCAACTGGCCGCATTTCGCAATGGAGATGCTGTCGATACTGATGCTGGTGTGCTGCTTCATCCCTCTGCTGAAACTTAACCAGCTCAGCGGGGCCGAAGTTCCCGTCCACGTCGACTTCAACGGCGCTGTGGACCGCACCGGCAAGGCCAGCGACCTTATCGCCCTGCCGCTGATGGCCCTGTTCATTTTCGTGATACTCTCCGTCGCCGAGAGATTTCCCAAGATGATAAACGCTCCGAAGAAGCTGTCGGAAAGCGGCAAGGAATACTTGATGGCCAACGGCTGGAAGGTGATGCGAGAAATGAAGCTCTGCGCGATGGCTCTCATGCTCTACTTGTCCTACTGGATGTTCGCCATCGCCTCCGGCAAGGCCACTGAGATGCCTATCTGGGGCTTCACGCTCTTCATCGCTGCGATGATTGCAGTGACGGTGAGGTTCTATTATAAGCTGTATAATTACAACTGATCAAGATTCTTCGCTTCGCTCAGAATGACACTGGCTCGAAGATGAAGACCTTGTCGCTGCGGCGCAGCTTCTGCGGCACGGGGATAGAGCAGAGCTCGCCCTTCACCGTCTTCGGCACAGGCTTCAGATCAACCCTTATTTCCGGGACGACACCCTCATAAATTCCGGTGGTCGGCCCGGAAATTACTATTGTATCCCCCACCGAGATGCTGCCGGTCTCCATCAGGATCTCAGCCACGCCAATCTTCTCGAAGTAGTTTGTGATCTTGCCGACGTATGTCTTGCGGCGGGTGGCGCGGTTGCCGTAGACTTCGCTCCACTGGCCCATCTTCGCCCCGAGGTAGTATCCGTCCCAGAAGCCCCGGTTGAAGACGGTCTCCAGCCTGGCCTTCAGCCCCGCTGCGAATTCAGGGGTGTAGCTGCCGGCCAGCACTGCGTCCGCGGCCTGGCGGTAGGCCTGCGTCACAGTCTTCACATATTCCGACGAACGGGCCCGGCCCTCTATCTTGAACACCGTCACTCCGGCGTCGATGATGCGGTCCATGAACTCTATGGTACAAAGGTCGCGGGGCGACATTATGTACTTGTTGTCCACCACCAGCTGGCTGCCCGTCTCCAGGTCGGTCACTTCATAGCCGCGCCGGCACACCTGGTAGCAGCTGCCGCGGTTGGCTGAGGCGTTGTATTCGTGGAGCGAAAGGTAGCATTTGCCGGACACCGCCATGCACAGAGCTCCGTGGCAGAAAAGTTCGATGCGCAGCGGCTTGCCGGACGGACCGCATATGTGCTCTGCGTCGATAGCCGCCTTTATCTCCTTCACCTGGAAGAGCGTCAGCTCACGGGCCAGCACCACCACGTCGGCGAACTGGGCGTAGAAACGCAGGCTCTCCACATTCGAGATGCTCAGCTGGGTGGAGATGTGCACCTCCAGGCCGAGGCTGCGGGCATACGCTATGGCGGCCATATCCGACACGATCACTGCGTCTATCCCCGCTTCGGCAGCAAGGCGCAGCGCCTGCCTCATGTCCTCCAGGTCCTCGTTGTAAAGGGTGATGTTCAGGGTGAGATAGCTCCGCACGCCATTTTCCCGGCAGATGCGGCACACCTCTTTCAGATCTTCTGCGGCGAAATTGTTAGCCGAGTGGGAACGCATGTTCAGCCGGCCGATGCCGAAATACACCGAATTCGCACCGCCCTGGATGGCGGCGTGCAGGCACTCGAAATTGCCCGCAGGGGCCATTATCTCCAACTGCGCGGCTTCCATATACCTAGAATTTTCTGTAGACCATGCCTCTGGCGAACTCAGTGAGGTTGGCCATGCGGTCGGCGTCCAGGCCGAGGCCCTCAAGGATCGCCATGGCGCTTTCGTAATAGTGGCCGATAGCCTCGATGGCCAGCGAATCTACGTTGTGCTTCTTGTAGAGATCCTGCATAGCGGCGATCTTGCCCGGGATGTCATCGGTCTGCGCCAGCAGCCCTTCCAGATAGACGCGCTCGTCGCCGCTCACCAGCTTCTGGCACTGCACCAGCAGCCAGGTCTTCTTGTTGTTCTCTATGTCGCCGCCCACCTTCTTTCCGAAAATCTGCGGGTCGCCGAAGGTGTCGAGGTAGTCGTCAGTAATCTGGAAGGCCATGCCCATCTCCCATCCGAAGTCGTAGAGGGCGTCGCAGACCGACTCGCTTGCTCCGCCGATTATGGCGCCCATCTTGGCGCTGCATGCGACAAGGGCGGCCGTCTTTAGGCCGATCATCTTCAGGTAGTCGTCCATAGTGATGACAGGCATGTCCTCGAAGTCCATGTCGTACTGCTGCCCTTCCATCACCTGCACAGCCATGCTGGAGAAGAGCTCCACGATGCGGCGGAACTCGGGACCCTTGCAGCCCTCCAGGAACTTCAGGGAGAGGATAGCCAGGGCGTCGCCACAGAGAATGGCGCTGTTCTCGCCCCACTTCGCGTGGATGGCCGGCTTGCCGCGGCGGATCTCGGCGTTGTCCATGATGTCGTCGTGCATCAGCGTGAACGAGTGGAAGAGCTCCAAGGCCAGCGAGGGCATGATGATGTTGTTGTCGATGTTGTCCTTGAAGAGGCTGTAGGTGGTAAGGCAGAGCCTGGGCCGCAGCCGCTTGCCGCCGATGGCCATCATATACTCCAGGGGCTCGTAGAGCGTAGAAGGTTCCTGCTTGAATTCGATGGCGCAAATCGCCTTGCGCACCATTGCTTCGATATCGTTCTGGCTGTACATGGAAGTGCTTTGCTAATGTTTCAAGTCCAAGTTCCGATCTTGCTCCTGCGGGGAAGCCCTTCGGCGGAACTTGAATCTTCAAATATAGCAATTTCCCGCGAAAACCTTATATTTGTTTTCCGTATGAAAAAAGGCACAGCGACCGTAGTGAAGCACACCGGCAGCCATTATCTGCTGAGCGAGCTGCCCGGCTGGGATCTCTTCCCGGCCGTGGTGAGAGGCCGCATCCGCCTCAAGGAGTCCGGCAATACCAACCCTATCGCCGTGGGTGATGTGGTGGACTACAGCATCGACGAGGCCGCCACTGGTGCCGATGGGGCCGACGTAATGGCCACCATCGACGCCATCCACCCCCGCCGCAACTACATCATCCGCCGATCCACAAATCTTTCCCGCGAAGCGCACATCATCGCCGCGAACCTCGACTGCGTCTGGCTCATCGTCACCATGCAGTTCCCGGAGGTAAAGCTGCCCTTCGTCGACCGCTTCCTGGTGACCTGCGAGGCCTACGGAGTGCCCGTCAACATCGTAGTCAACAAGCGCGACATCGACGACGAGTATTCGCTGGCGCTGCTGAAGGTATTCAAGGAGATCTATGCCGACCAGGCCGGCTACAATGTGCTGGAGGTGTCGGCCATCACCGGGGAGAACATCGACACTGTCCGGGAGGCCTGCAAGGGACGCATCAATATGTTCTCCGGAGTCTCAGGAGTCGGCAAGTCGTCGCTCATCAAGGCCATCGATCCGAAGCTGGAGGGCATCCGCGTCGGCGAGATTTCGCTGGCACACCTGCAGGGCAAGCACACCACCACGTTCTATGAGATGCACCCCATCTCCACCGGAGGTTTCATCATCGACACTCCGGGCATCCGCAGCTTCGGCCTCATCGATTTCAAGAAGGAGGAGCTGAGCACCTATTTCCCCGAGATGCTCGCGGTCATGGACAATTGCCGCTTCATGCCCTGCACTCACACTCACGAGCCCGGCTGCGCCGTCAAGGCTGCCGTCGAAGCCGGCGACATCGCCCCCGAGCGCTACAATTCGTATTTAGGAATGCTCGAAGACCAGACGAAGTATCGATAACGATCGGCAGATGTTGACGGAAAGAAGGACTGCACTGCATCTTCTGTATTTTTGCGTCGTATATATCATTGTTTTTCATATCTTTGCAAAGAAACCCGAAGGGGACCGATTACTGGCAAATCTTCGTCGGCCCCCGATAGTGACTATCGTTTAATTATGACAATCACTATCTTTACAAGGATTTTGAACATTGCTGTTCATCAAAAGGGGGTTCATCGGGTACCTTCCCAATTGGGGTCGGCTTGCCGGCTCCTTTTGTTTTGCATCCACTGTGTTTTCGGGTTGTATATATCATTGCTTTTCATAACTTTGCAAAGAAACCCGAACGGGGCCGACTACTGCAAACTTCATCGACCCCGGGATTGTTTTTATCGCTTGATGATCATAACAATCCTGATAATCAGGTGGAACATAATTGTT
>JAFYZI010000131.1 GCA_017548725.1 Bacteroidales bacterium | reverse complement strand
TCGTCCTTGTTCTCGGCCACCGTCACTTTTACGTCAACATTGCCACTGCCCGATGTGGGAGAAACCGTAATCCATGAAGCATCCGACGAAGCGCTCCAGCTCGTGTTGGAATAGACCGTCAGGTCTACAGTCTTGCCGGCCTCGTCGACAGACACCGAAGGGAAACTTATAGAAAGGTATGGAGCCTCTTCTGGCTCACCGCACGACATCGCAGTCAGCAGCATAGCCACAGCCGTGAAGATTCTTAAAGTTTTGAACATATCCAAAGGCATTTAAGCATCATGTCATAACATGATTCTAACAAATATACAAAAAAGAGCGCAGACCATGAAGATCTGCGCCCTTCAATAATCAAATATTTAAAGTGTTATTCGCCGTCGGCAGCATCGACAACTTTACGGCTTACAAGCCATGCTTTCTTGTTTGTAGTTTCGTAAGTGCCTTTGAAAAGCTGATACTGGCCTTTTACGACAACTTCGTCGCCGACCTCGATCTGCTCGTCACCTTCTTTCCACGGCTGATTGTCGTAGTAATAGATGCTGTAGCACTCAAAGTCGTTTGCTGTATCAGTGGTGGTTTTCTTGTCTTCGCTTACACCGTAAGCCTTGCCGTCATCTGACATCCAGAAGGTGGCAGTACCATAGTTGGCGCTGAAAGTGTAGAGAATTGAAGAAATCTTTCCTTTCACGCAAACATCCGGGAATACGGGTTCATCCTCTTCAGCTTCCTTGGCTGCAGCTCTGGCAGCTTCTGCATTATCGATGAATGTGTGGATTCCGGCGTTGTTGAACGGGAATGAGGCATTGCCGACACCATTTTCATCGTTGTAAGCAGTGTTTACGCTGTATACGTGAGCCTCTTTACTTACAGTCTCTGCAACAGACTCCTTGAAGAAGGTAGTCATACCGTAGACAACAACCTCGTCGCCTACTTCAACCTGTGCACCTCCTTCAGCCCAGGGCTGATTGCCGAACCAGTAGATGCTGTAGCACTCAAAGTCATGTGAAGGATCGGTAGTTGACTTCTTGTCTTCAGAAATACCGTAGTTGTTTCCGTCATCAGAAATCCAGAAAGTACCGGTGCCGTACTTAGCACTGAAGGTATAGAGGACTGCTGAAACCTTACCCTTGATATACACATTGTCTGTAATCTCTTTGCCGCTGAGAAGTTCAGCTGCAATCTCTGAAGGAGTGTAAGGGTTCGTCAGAGATCCCTTGGGATCGGGTTCCGGTTCCGGCTCGGGATTGTCGGCAGGCTGGTGAGATACATACCAGGTAGGATCGGCCTCGACGAGATCCTTGTAGGTCTTCTTGGCTGCTACGATGGTGATCAGGTCGCCTTCCTTGACACCGAGGGTTCCGAACTTCTTGGCTTCGCCGTTGAGACCGGTCTTGACGCCGTATACATATACAGCACCGGTTTCGTCAACGAGGTCGAAGTTACCATAGGTCTCGAGGTCGAACTTCTTGGTTACGCCCTGCTCGGTCTTGCCTTCGCCGTTGGTAACCACACCGCTGATACGGTAGAATACGTCAGCTGCATCTTCGGCTGCGAGGAACTGCTCAACGGTAACGGCCTCTACATGATAGTAGTCGTCAACATAACCCAGGATCTGAGGATTGCCGTTGTAAGAAGTCTTTGAACCGACGATGGTGACAACATCACCTTCGTGAAGGATAGCTGACAGGTCGGTAGATCCGCCCGGCTCAGCTGCGATGTTGTAGCCATAGATTTCGCCTGAGAAGTCCTTGATGTTGAAGCGGCCCTTGGCGAGGTTGTTGACGCTTGAGATATAACCCTCTACGCGATACAACTTGTCAGGGTTGTCTTCAGCTGCCAGTACTTCACCGACGGTGGCCGGAGTGATGGCGCCCATCTGGCTTACACTTACTGTTGCAGTGTATTTTTCACCCTTGTAGTTTGTGCTGAAAGTAATGTCGGCAGAACGGTTGTTGCCTGTATTCTCAGCTACGTTTACAATGACGGTAGTGGTGTCAGCTTCGATTGATGAAACTACTACACCAAGCCAGTCCTGTGCATCGATAGGAATTTCGAACTCGAGGCCGTCGCCGAGGCAGAGGAGGCTGGTAGTGAAGGCTCCGCCGCCCTGAGGCATATCGACAGCGTCATCAGTCTTGAGTACGAGAGGCTCTACCGGAGGTTCACCCATCTCGATGAGGCAAGGCAGAAGACCGCCGCTCTGAGGAGCGTCGTATACGCCGGCTGAAGAATAACCGGTGCTGAACTGCATCCACTTGTCGTTGGAAGCGTTGACGATGTAGAATTCCTGATCGCCGGTCTGCTCTACAGTCCAGACAGCGCCTTCAGCAGGCATTTCGGCTGCAACGTTGCAGCTGGTGTAGGTTCCGGTCATGTAATAGTACCTGCCGGTAGCGTCCTGCATGGTGAAACCGCCGTCAACTTTCTTGAAGGTGAAAGCATTGGCTGCTGTGCTGGTAAGGTCGGGATAAGAACCCTTGGCCTCTACTGAATACAGATAGCCGTATGTGCTTCCTTCAGGAACAGGAGTCAGAGCAATCCAAGTGCCGGCGTTATTGAACATGATCCAGTAGTCGCCTTCCTTGAACTCGTCGTATTTAGGCTTGAGTGACGGGTCGCCGGGCTGAGAAACCTTCACATACTGGGTTTCGTCGCCGCAGGTGAGCTTGAGCTCGACTGCGCGGTCCTTAGCAGATCCGGCGGCAGAGAAAGTGACGGTAGTCTTGCCAGCTCCGCCGCTGGTAGGAGTAACTGTGAGCCAGTCGGCATCGAAAGCCTCGAATGCCCAGGCGCCGTTGGTTGTAACGTCGATGGTAGCGGTGCCGCCGTCCATGCCAATCTCAACCATAGACTTATTGACCTGGATATTATTGAGCTTCAGAAGCCCTTCAGCAGTACAACCTGTGAAAAGGGTTGCTATCACTAATGCTGCCGAGAATAAAAAATATCTTGTTTTCATCTTAGTTGAGCATTATTAGTTGAACAAATATTTGACACCGATCTGTGCAGACCAAACCTGGCCGATACCAACGCTGGGAGTCCAGATTTCGACGTCAGCATTGACTGCAGGAATCGTAGAGATTACAGGGATACCGTCAGCACCGATGCTGTCCACTTTGAGGATACGGCCGCTCTTGAGGTCGGGGTTCATGTACTTGCTTACTCCCCAGTTGCTGTTGAAGAGGTTGAGCAGGTTGTGAACGTCGAGGTTGAGCTGGAGGACATTCTTGGTGTTGCCTACGCGAACTGTGAAGTCATGTGCGTAGTGGAAATCGAGGCGGTGAACCCAAGGAGTATATACGCTGTAGGCCTCGGCGTACTGACCCATGTGCTTTGACAGATAATCATCCTTGCGGGCGTATGCGAAGAAGCGGTTGGCGTCGTCGGCTGATGCGAACTTCACCTGACCTTCCTTATAGTCGGTCTCGGTCGGGATGTAGATTGCATCGTAGTTGTAGTTGTCGCCGTTGAGGTCGTTAGAGTACATGTAAGAGTAGTTGCTGCCGCCACGCCATGCCTCATAGAAGAAACTGTAGTGGTTGTTGCTGCGGTCGTTGTAAGTGAGGTTCACGTAGTAACGGTCAGGAGTAACATACTCTGAATTGTGGAGAACAGGGTTGTTCGGGCCGCTGATTGAAGGGATGTAGGTGAATGCTGAAGTAGCGTCGCTGCCGGGCATACCGGTGAGTTCCTTCGAAATGGTGTGGGTGTAGGCGGCTGAAATGTTCAGACCTTCAACCGGAGTGGTGTTGATCTGCAAGCTTCCGATGAAACCGTAACCCTTGCTGGTGTTCTGCAGGAAGTAAGCAGAAGTACCTGTGTAAGTGTAGTCGGTCGGGAAGATCAGGCGGTTGTCAGCGCCGTTGAGACGGGTGAAACCGTTGACGGGCTTCATGTTGAGGTCCTGGATGTAGACTGCGTTGACGTTCTTGTTGAAGATACCCTCGGCAGTGATGCTGAACGGGAATGAGAACGGCAGGTTGTAGTCGATTGCGAGAGAGGTCTTCCAGATCTGCGGCATCTTGAACTTCGGGTCTACGGCTGCGAAGCTTGAACCGACGGTACCCTTGTCAGGAGTGATGGTGAGCGGGTACTTCTCAGGATCGAGGCTGTTCAAATATCTGAGGAGCTCGTCCTTGTCGGTGATAAACTTGCCTTCGAATGCCTTCAGAATGGCAAGGTCAGAAGCTTTTTCATTGATCTGACCGTCTTTATACTTGGTAGTAGCAGAAGTTACGTTCTGGTACATTGATGAGTTAGAAGGCATGTTGGTGAAGAACACGAGGGGAAGACGGCCTGTGAACAGACCGGTACCGCCGCGGAACTTGAGGTCGCCATTGCCGAGCACGTCATAGGTGAAACCGATGCGCGGAGAAGCCTGGAGCTTCGGAGTGGGCCATGTGCCTGTATCTACGTGATATCCGTTGTAATCGATGTTGTAGATGGCGTTGTTGCGGATCACATCCTGATTGTCATAGATGATGGTCTCGAGACGGAGGCCTGCGGTGAGTTTCAGCTTGGAAGTCGGGTTCCACTCGTCCTGAGCGTAGATGGCTGCCTTGTGATAACGTACGCGGGCGCCGGGAGCTTCTGTTCCGTCATAACCGTAAGTGAGGGCGACGGTCTCGGGAGCTGCCTTGTTGAGGAAGTCGTCCAGAGAGTTGTAGCGGTAGTAACCGGTACCGTTACGCATGTATACGTTGTCCACCATCTGGTAGTCGTAGCTGACACCTGCCATCAATTTGTGGTAACCGAAGTAGTAGGTTACGTCGTCCTTGGCAGTGAGGCTGCGGTTGTGGTAACCGTTGTGCCATGTGAAGAGCTCGTAGCCGACTGACATGTAAGGAGTGATGGTGCCGGTGCCGTCGAGGATGTCCACGAACGGGAACGGATCAGACGGAGAACCGCGCCTTGTGTCGAGGATTGAATAGGTGACGAGCAGCTGGTTTGACAGGTTGTTGCTGAAACGGCTGTTCAAGTCGAACGAGAAGGTGTTGGCCACGTTGTCAGATGAATAAACTGAATTTGAGAAGGCCATTGAGTACTGAGACAGACGGGCGAAAGTAGTACGCTGTCCGCAGTTTGATGAAGAGGCGTTGGTAGGAGTCCACGCCCTGTTCAGAGTGTAGTTGTAGCGGACTGCGAGGTGGTGCTTGTCGCTGATGTTCCAGTCCAGACGGGCAAGAGCCTTGGTATCTCCTTCCTGGCCTGAAAAGTCAGTGTAAGAACCGGGATCGTAGCCGTAACCCTCAACATACTTCTTAACCCTCTCCATGTCGGCTACAGTAGTGCGGGAAATGTTCTGGTCGGGAACTGCAATACCGTCGGTAGAAGGACGCCATGTAGTGATCTGGGTAGGAGTTGTAGCCTTCTCGAAGTTTACGAAGAAGAAGAGCTTGTTCTTGATGATCGGGCCGCCGAGAGTGAAACCGTAAGTGGTGTTGCGGTCGCGTTCGCGGGCTGTGGCGATGGTTTCGCCGGCTGCCACGTCACCGCGCATGTTCTCGTTGCGGTGGTAGATGTAGGCGCTTCCCTTGAAGGTGTTGGTACCTGACTTGGTGATAGCGTTGACTGCACCTCCGATGAAGTTGGTCTGACGTACGTCATAAGGAGAAACCACGATCTGCATCTCTTCGATGGCGTCGATTGAGATAGGGTTGCCGCCGCCGGGAAGAGCTGATGAAAGACCGAAGTTGTTGTTGAAGCTGGCTCCGTCGACCGTGAAGCTTGATGTACGGCCGTCGCTGCCGGCGATCTTCATGCCGGCGCCACCGTAAGGAGAAGCCTTGGTAACATCGGTGATGCTTCTGTTAACGTTAGGAAGAGCGACCAGCTGGTCGTTGTTGATGTTGGTTGCAGCACCTGTCTTCTCGGTAGCGAACTTTGAAGAAGCTGTTGCGATAACCACAGACTCGCCGAGGGTCAGGCTCTCTTCTTTCAGAGTAGCGTTGAGACTGTATGTCTCGGCCAGCTGAAGTGTGATTTCTGTGTATGTGGCGGTCTGGTAACCGAGGCTGGAAACCTCGACAGTGTACGGGCCGCCGGGACGCATACCGTTGATGGTGAAACGACCCTGAGCGTTCGTAGCTGCCCCATAAACAGTTCCCGAAGGCACGTGAGTGGCGATGACGCCGGCGCCGATGACGGGCAGGCCAATCTCGTCAACCACCATACCACCGAGAGATGAATTGGTCACCTGCGCAAAGGCGGACACTGTCACAAACAGGGCTGCCATTGATGCAAGCAAGCATTTAAAAGCTTTTTTCATAGGTAGTTATTTTGTTGAAATTTGTTGGTAATTCTGCTCCAAAAATAGAAATATTTTCAATCTTTGATTGAACAACAATAAACATGTTATCAACATTCCACCTATATTTTGTAATATTGTAGGAGAAACACATCTGAACATGAAAAATCTCGTCACCGACACCTTCGAGACCTCTTCTGGTAAGAAGCTGGAAATCACCTTTATAGTCCATGCAAGCCTGAAATTCAAATTTGGAGACAGGGTTATCTACGTCGACCCGACCTCAACCCTTTTCGACTTCGCCGGATGCGAAAAAGCCGACTTCATCCTCTTCACCCACCAGCACAGCGACCACTTCGACCTGACTGCGCTGGACGAGCTTTCGACTCCCGACACCACCATAGTCTGCACCAAGGCCGTGGCGGCAGAGATTCCGGACAGGGGCAGCAGGGACATCGAGATCATGGCCAACGGGGATTCCCTCAATTTCCGCAAGGGTTTCAGCGTGGAAGCAGTGCCTGCCTACAACTATCTGATGAGGGAGCATTTCCACCCGACGGGCCGCGACAACGGCTACATCCTGACTTTCGACGGTCTGAAAGTCTATGTTTCGGGCGACACCGAGGACGTGCCCGCCATCCACAGGCTCGCAGGGACGGGCATCGACATCGCCTTCCTGCCCGTGAACCAGCCGTTCACGATGACTGTGCGCCAGGCCGTCAATGCCGCCAAGATCATCAAGCCGCGCATCTTCTACCCGTACCATTACGGACAGGTCGAAGAGGTTACCGACCTGCAGCAGCTCTGCGCAGATCTGGAGGGTTCAGGGATTGAGGTCAGGCTGAGGGAGATACCTTAGATTTCGGGAATGTTTCCGTCCCCCGACTGGACGATCAGCAGATGTTTCTGGATGGTCTGAGACTGGACCGGCACTGTCGCCTTGCGGACGGCGCCGCTGGTATTTTCTTCTATCGTGATTATAACCTTCCTGCCCGTCTCTCCCCACTCGGGGTCGAAGTAGACCCAATCTATCTTGGCGCTGGCAACGTCGAACTCCCACTGC
>JAFYZI010000130.1 GCA_017548725.1 Bacteroidales bacterium | reverse complement strand
CTTGCTCTTTCAATTGTTATGCTACAATTGCCTTGTACTTTTCAAAGTACTTAGTCTTCCATTCTTTCAATCAACTTTTACCGTTCTTCCGAAACGGGCTGCAAATATAGCCCTTCTTTTGTTATCTCCAAAAAAATATTACGATTTTTTAAGAGAGAATCTAGAAAAGACTCGGGTAGTTTTCGTCCATATCTACGAGGATATGGCTAATGACGGCGTTCCGTATGAAAGCGGACTTGGATTTGATGCCGTACTTCTTGCAATACCCGTCGATCGCCGCCTTCTCCTTTTCGTTGAAAAGAATCGTTTTGCGATAGGTGCGGCGCAGCTGAACCTTCCGGTTACGCATAGCGTCGACCGAAACGGCGTCCTTCTTTTTCCTTGTAGATTTTTTCTTAGCCACAATCGCGGGTATTTGTCATTGTAAATATACATTTTTTCATTTAATAATCAAAATTTGCCAAATGATATTTTTTTATCGTACATTTGCAGCAGTCTATGAAAAAAGTATGTACATATCCTTCGATTGCGATACGACGTGTCCGACGTTAAGCCGGCGGCGTGATTTCAGCTCGCGTTTCGCACAGGCTTTTTTCAATCTTTCCGGGACAGCAGAATCCCACCCCTATTTTCCGATTATTATCTTATTTATTCACACCAGATGAATATATCTATATTTGTGGCAGATGGAAGCCACGCAAAATATGCGCAAGCTATATGTGACGAAATATATCTTTCGGCGCAGGAAAGAGGCACCGGCATCGCACGCCGTACCCCCGAATACATCATCGAGAAAATGAACGCCGGCAAAGCCGTCATTGCGCTGACCGACGAAGGCGAATTCGCCGGCTTCTCATACATAGAGACCTGGGGGCACAAGCAGTTCGTCGCCAACTCAGGCCTCATCGTCAACCATAAATACCGCAAGATAGGCCTCGCGTCCAAGATCAAGGAGCGCATCTTCCGCCTGTCGAGGGAGCTCTATCCCGACGCCAAGATCTTCAGCATCACCACCGGCCTGGCAGTGATGAAGATCAACACCGCCCTCGGCTTCAAGCCCGTGACTTTCTCCGAGCTGACCGACGACGAGGAATTCTGGAAAGGCTGCGAAGGTTGCAAGAACTTCGACATCCTCACCCGAAACAATTACGAGAGATGCCTCTGCACCGGCCTTCTCTACGACCCCATGGAACACATAAAGATTGACATCAAATAGAAACGCTATATGGACAAGAAGAAAAAAGTGGTAGTAGCATTCAGCGGCGGACTCGACACGTCCTACACTGTGATGTACCTCGCAAAAGAAAAAGGATTTGAAGTACACGCAGCCTGCGCCAACACCGGCGGATTCAGCGCAGAGCAGCTGAAGACCAACGAAGAGAACGCCTACAAGCTCGGCGCCACCAAATATGTGACGCTGGACGTAACAAAGGAATACTACGACAAGAGCCTTAAGTATATGGTCTGGGGCAATGTGCTGCGCAATGGCACCTACCCCATCAGCGTTTCTTCCGAGAGGATATTCCAGGGCATGGCCATCGCCAAGTACGCCCGCGAGATCGGAGCCGACGCCATCGCCCACGGTTCCACAGGAGCCGGCAACGACCAGGTGCGCTTCGACATGACCTTCCTGGTCATGTGCCCGGGAGTGGAGATAATCACCCTTACCCGCGACGGCAACCTGTCCCGCAAGGACGAGGTGGACTACCTCAATGCACACGGTTTCAACGCCGATTTCGCCAAGCTCAAATACTCTTACAACGTAGGTATCTGGGGTACATCGATCTGCGGCGGCGAGATCCTCGACAGCAAGCAGGGCCTCCCGGAGTCAGCATACCTGAAGCAGGTAACTAAGCAGGGCAGCGAGATCCTCAGCCTCGGCTTCGAGAAAGGCGAGCTGAAGAGCGTCAACGGCAAGGAATTCAGCGACAAGATCGCAGCCATCCAGGCTGTGGAGGAGATCGGCTGCGCCTACGGCATCGGCCGTGACATGCACGTAGGAGACACCATCATCGGCATCAAGGGCCGCGTAGGTTTCGAAGCCGCCGCCCCCATGCTGATAATCGGCGCCCACAAGTTCCTTGAGAAATTCACCCTCAGCAAATGGCAGCAGTACTGGAAAGACCAGGTGGCCAACTGGTACGGCATGTTCCTGCACGAGAGCCAGTATCTGGAGCCCGTGATGAGAGACATCGAGGCTATGCTCGAGAGCAGCCAGCGCAATGTCAACGGCACCGTGACCCTCGAACTGAGGCCCTATGGCTTCTCTACTGTCGGCGTAGACTCTCCCGACGACCTCGTAAAGTCGAAGCTCGGTGAGTACGGCGAAACCCAGAAGGGCTGGACCGCCGAGGACGCCAAGGGTTTCATCAAGGTCACCTCTACCCCGCTCAGAGTATACTACGGCAACCATAAAGACGAAATGATATGATTAAGGCAGCGATAGCAGGCGGAACTGGTTATACAGCCGGCGAACTGCTCAGAATCCTGATCCGGCATCCAGAGGTGGAAGTGACGGACGTACTCAGCACCACAAGTGCTGGCAAGCCGGTCACCAGTTTTCACCGCGACCTGCTCGGCGAGACTGAACTTGCCTTCACCGACAGCCTCAGCGGCAACGAAGATGTGATATTCCTCTGCCTCGGCCACGGCCTGTCGCGGGAGTTCCTGGACACTCATGAACTGCCCGAAGGCTGCAAGATAATCGACCTCGGCAACGACTTCCGCACGGAACCAGACTACAAGGACCTGCATTTCATCTACGGCCTGACCGACGTCTTCAAGATCCAGATCAGCGGCTGCGACTGCGTGGCCAACCCCGGCTGCTTCGCCACCGCCATCCAGCTGGCTTCTGTCCCGCTGGCAGCGATGCATCTGCTGCAGGACGAACTGCACGTGACGGCCATCACCGGCTCGACCGGAGCCGGCCGCAAGCTCTCCGAGACCACCCACTTCAGTTACCGCAACAACAATATTTCAGTCTATAAGCCGTTCACCCACCAGCATCTCGGCGAAATCTGCCAGACTCTGGAAATCCTCGGCGGCAGCTGCCCCCAGGTGAACTTCGTGCCGATGAGAGGCGACTTCGCCCGCGGCATCTTCGCCAGCGTCTACACCAAATGCGATATGGACATCGCGCAGCTGACAGAACTCTACCAGAACTATTACAGCGACTCCCCCTTCGTCTTCGTGAGCGAAGAGCCCATAAGCATGAAAGAGGTGGTCGGCACAAATAAATGTCTGCTGCATGTCGACAGCCACAACGGCTATGCCCACATAACTTCGATAATCGACAACCTCACCAAGGGCGCCAGCGGCCAGGCAGTTGAAAACATGAACCTGATGTTCGGCCTCGATCAGACCACCGGACTGAAGTTCAAAGCAAACTATTATTAGAATGGAATTATTCAAGACATATAAACTCTGGCCCATCGAGCCCGTCAAGGGCAGAGGCTGCCATGTCTGGGACAAGGAAGGCACTGAGTACCTTGACCTCTACGGAGGCCATGCGGTGATTTCCATCGGGCACTGCCACCCCACCTACGTGGAGATGATGCAGCAGCAGCTCACCAGGCTCGGCTTCTACTCCAATGCGGTGGAGAACTCACTGCAGGTGGAGCTGGCCCACAGGCTCGGCGAGCAGTGCGGCTATCCCGGCCATTCCCTCTTCCTCTGCAACAGCGGAGCCGAGGCCAACGAGAACGCCTTCAAGGCGGCCTCTTTCCACACCGGCCGCAAGAAAATCCTGGCTATCGGCAAGGCCTTCCACGGCCGCACCAGCGGAGCAGTGGCAGCCACCGACAACCCAGCCATCCAGTCGGCCTTCAACAAGACGCCGAACGTAACCTTCACCCCTCTGAACGACATCGAGGCTCTCAAAAACAATCTGGCCACCGGCGAATTTGCCGCCCTCATAATGGAAGGCATCCAGGGTGTGGCCGGCATCTATGAGCCCTCAACCGCCTTCTGGAAAGCAGCCCGCGAGGCCTGCGACGCCACCGGCACCCTTCTCATAGCAGACGAAATCCAGAGCGGCTACGGACGCAGCGGCCGTTTCTTCGCCCATCAGTATGCAGGCGTAGAAGCCGACATCATCAGCGTGGCCAAAGGCATGGGCAACGGCTTCCCCATCGGAGCTATCCTGATTTCCGACAAGATCGAGGCCCGCTACGGCATGCTGGGCACCACCTTCGGCGGCAACCACCTGGCCTGCACGGCAGCCATTGCAGTGCTGAAGGTCATGAAGGAAGAGAAACTGGTGGAGAACGCCGCCGCAGTGGGACAATACCTCATGGACGGCCTGAAAGGCAACAAGGCCATCAAGGAACTGCGCGGCAAGGGCCTGATGATAGGCATCGAGCTCGGCGAGAACTGGCTCGACCTCCGCGACAGGCTCCTTTTCGAAAAGCATATATTCACCGGAGGCGCAGGCAAGAACGTCATCAGGCTGCTGCCACCGCTCATGATAAGCCGCAAAGATGCGGACGCATTCCTCGAAGCATTCAACACACTTACGCTATGAGAAAATTCTTAGGACCTCAGGACCTGCCGGGCATCGAATATGCCCTCGAACAGGCCAAGTACATAAAACAGAACCGCTTCGCCGACCAGGCGCTCGGCAAGAACAAGACCATGCTGCTGGTGTTCTTCAACTCCAGCCTCCGCACGAGGCTGAGTACCCAGAAGGCAGCCATGAACCTCGGCATGAACACCATAGTGCTGGACATCAACCAGGGCGCATGGAAGCTCGAGACTGAGCGCGGCGTCATCATGGACGGCGACAAGAGCGAGCATATCCTCGAGGCCATCCCCGTGATGGGCAACTACTGCGACATAATCGGAGTGCGCTCATTCGCAGGCCTCAAGGACAAGGCCTATGACTACAGCGAGACTATCCTGAAGCAGTTCATGGATTACTCCGGCAAGCCGGTGATAAGCATGGAGAGCGCCACGGTGCATCCCATGCAGGCCTTCGCCGACTTGATCACCATCGAGGAGCACAAAAAGACCGCGAAGCCCAAGGTGGTGCTGACCTGGGCCCCCCACCCCAGGGCTCTCCCGCAGGCTGTCCCTAACTCTTTCGCACAGTGGATGAACGCTGCCGGCTACG
Source organism: Bacteroidales bacterium (assembly GCA_017548725.1). Taxonomy (GTDB): domain Bacteria; phylum Bacteroidota; class Bacteroidia; order Bacteroidales; family UBA932; genus Equibacterium. The sequence goes on along the minus strand of JAFYZI010000130.1, from coordinate 21,606 downwards.
AGCTGGTTGTGACCCATCCAAAGGGCTATGAACTCGAAGCTGAGTTCGTCGGCGACGCAGTCGTGGAATATGACCAGGACAAGGCCCTCAAGGGCGCCGACTTCGTATATGCGAAAAACTGGTCGGCATGCATGGAGCCCCACTACGGCGAGATCCTGTCGACAGACCGCAGCTGGACTGTCACCACCGAAAAAATGGCCCTCACCAACAACGCTTTCTTCATGCACTGCCTGCCCGTGCGCAGGGGCATGATCGTGAGCGACGATGTCATCGAATCTCCGCAGAGCCTCGTGATCCCCGAGGCCGCAAACAGGGAGATAAGCGCCCAGACCGTAATCAAGGAAGTTTTGAAATCATTATAATGAAACCACTGTCAGTCATAAAGATAGGCGGCAACGTCGTAGACAACCCTGAAGCTCTGGACGCCTTCCTCGACGACTTCATAGCCATGCCGAACGACAAGATCCTGGTGCATGGCGGCGGCGTCATGGCCAGCCAGACCCTCCGCAGGCTCGGCATCGAGCCGAGGATGGTTGAAGGCCGCAGGATTACCGACGAGCAGACACTGAAAGTCGCCGTGTCGGTGTATGCCGGATGGCTCAACAAGACCATCGTAGCGAAGCTGCAGGCAAGGCGCTGCAACGCGCTGGGTCTGTCAGGAGCCGACGGAGACATAATCGAGGCTGACATACGGCCGAAGGAGCCCATCGATTTCGGTTTCGTGGGCGACGTGAGGTCGGTGGACATCAAGTTCCTGGACATGCTGCTGGAGCAGGGCATCACTCCGGTGCTTTGCGCAGTGACACACGACCGCAAGGGCACCCTGCTCAACACCAATGCCGACACCATCGCATCGAGGGTGGCCAGAGCCATGGCTGCCATCAGGCAGGTGTCCCTCACCTTCTGCTTCGAAAAGAACGGAGTGCTGGCCGATCCTGAAGATGAAAACAGCGTCATCCCGAATATCGACCGCACCAGCTTCGCTGAGATGAAAGCTTCCGGCGCAGTTTCGGCCGGCATGATCCCCAAGCTGGACAATGCATTCGCAGCGATCGACGCGGGAGTGAAGAGAGTTATCATAAAGAATTCAGCCAATCTTGGCAAAGCAATAGGAACAGTAATAGAATGAGCGACATCAGCCAATACACAGACCAGGCCTGCAAGCTTCTGAGCGAGATGGTCACTATCTCTGCCGAGAGTTTCCACGAGACGAAGCGGGCCGACTTCCTCTGCTCTTTTCTGGAGTCGGAGGGCCTCTCTCCGGCCAGATACGGCAACAACATTGTCGTTAGGCAGAGCGAAAACGACCCCGACAAGCCTGTACTGATGCTGAATGCACACATCGACACTGTAGCCGCAGCTTCTGGATACAGCTTCGACCCGGTAAACCCTCCGGCCGATGCTAAAAGGATCCTCGGACTTGGCAGCAACGACGACGGAGCCAGCGTGGTTTGCATGATTTTCACCTTCATCCATGCCATGAGAGAGAAGCTGGACCTGCCTGTAAACCTGATGCTTGCGCTGAGCTGCGAAGAGGAGCGCTCGGGCGAGAGAGGCATGCGGATGCTAAGGCGCATCGTAGAGCGTGAAGCCGACTTCGCGATTGTAGGCGAGCCTACGGAGATGAAAGCTGCCGTGGCCGAGAGAGGGCTGCTGGTAGTAGATGCTGTCTGCAAAGGCCGCAGCGCCCACTGCGCCCATGCGGAACTGGGTGTCAACGCCATCTACGAGGCCGTCGCCGCCATCAATGCAATACGCAGCCTGAAGTTCGGCAAGGTCTCCCCCACTATGGGTCCCGTCGGCCTGAACATCACGCAGATAAACGCCGGCACGGCCCACAACGTCATCCCCGATTCATGCAGCTTCGTGATTGACATCCGCACTACCGACAGCTACTCCAACGAAGAGATAATGAGCATGCTGCAGCAGGCTGCTCCGGGCTGTGAGATGAAAGCCCGCAACATGCTGAACCACGCCTCGGCGACTCCGCAGGGCCATACGCTGCTCGCTACGGCAGCAGCCCTGAAGGTTGAGACTTACGTCTCTCCCACCACATCCGACTGGATGAGGCTGTCCATCCCTGCGATAAAGATGGGCCCGGGCGACAGCAACCGTTCCCACAAGGCCGACGAGTGCGTATACCGCAGCGAGATTGCCGACGGACTGAGCAAATACATCAATTTTATATCTAATCTTGCGTAACATGCAGACTCTTTGGAACAAAGGCGTTTCAGCCACAGATATTGTGGAAGACTTCACGGTCGGGAATGACCGCGAGCTCGACCTCAAGCTTGCCAAATATGATGTGCTGGGCTCGAAGGCCCATATCGCCATGCTGGCAGAAGTTGGACTCCTCGCGAAAGATGAGGAGCAGATCCTGCAAAAAGAGCTCGACAACATACTTGGAGAGATTGCAGCCGGCAAGTTCGTCATGGAAGACGAGGCCGAAGACATCCATTCCCAGATAGAGATCCTGCTGACCCGCAGGCTCGGAGACATCGGCAAGAAAATCCATTCAGGCCGCAGCCGCAACGACCAGGTGCTGGTCGACCTGAAGCTTTACATGCGCGACGAGCTCGACGCCATGGCCGATGAAGTGCTGGCGCTCTTCGCCCAGTACCAGAGTCTCAGCGAGAAATACAAGGAAGTGCTGCTGCCGGGCTATACCCACGCCCAGGTGGCCATGCCCTCTTCGTTCGGCCTCTGGTTCGGCGCCTACGCCGAGACCCTCGCCGACGACATGGTGATGATCCGCGCCGCCCGCAAGATTGCCGACCAGAACCCGCTCGGCTCCGCAGCCGGCTACGGTAGTTCGTTCCCTCTCGACAGGAAGATGACCACCCGTCTGCTCGGCTTCGAAGATCTGCACTGGAACTCCATTGCAGCCCAGATGAGCCGCTCAAAGGCTGAGAAAGCCGTCGCAGCAGCGATTGCCGCCGTCAGCAGCACCCTCAACAAGTTCGCCGCCGACTGCTGCATGTATATGTGCACCAATTTCCGCTTCATATCGTTCCCCGATTCGCTGACCACCGGCAGCAGCATAATGCCGCATAAGAAGAATCCCGACGTATGGGAAATGGTACGCGCCAAGACCAACCGTCTGCAGAGCGTCCAGAACGAGATAGCACTGCTGGCCACCAACCAGCCCCACGGCTACCACAGGGACTACCAGCTGCTGAAGGACATCCTCTTCCCGGCTTTCGACATGATGCATTCATGCCTGCGCATGACCTCTTATATGCTCGACCACATAATTGTAAACGAGCACATCCTCGAGCTGGAGAGCAAGTATGACCCGATGTTCACTGTGGAAGTGGTGAACAACAAGGTTGTGTCGGGCGTACCGTTCAGGGATGCCTACAAGGAGGTCGGAATTGCCGTGCAGGAAGGCCGCTTCAAATTCGACAAGCCCACTGCAGCGTCGCAGCTTGCCCACACCCACGAAGGCAGCATCGGAAACCTTTGTACGGAGGAAATCAAGAAAAAGATGGACAAAGCCTCTAAATGGTAATGTCCAGGCCGTTGGCGTCTTCCCAGATACAGTCGATCAGATGGACCTCGCTGTCTGCGATGACCTTGAGGTCGCAGCTGTATTTCTTAGCCCAGCGACGGCGAATGCTGTGGAAACCTTTTGTCAGATAAGCATGCACTATCGGGCTCACCCTGAGCTGCAGTGAACTGTGGCCGCGGTCCCTTACCAGCATCTCCAGCTGGTTCTCAAGATGCTCGTCCAGCACCAGAGTCGAAGACACATGGCCGGTACCATGGCAGGTAGGACACACTTCGCTGGTATCTATCTGGGTGACGGGGCGCACCCTCTGGCGGGTGATCTGCATGAGGCCGAACTTAGTAAGCGGCAACACGGTGTGCTTGGTGCGGTCTGCCGCCATGAATTCCTGCATCTTGGCAAACAGCTCGTTGCGGTGCTCGGGCGAATTCATGTCGATGAAGTCGACAATCACTATGCCGCCCATGTCGCGCAGCCTCATCTGGCGCGCTATCTCCTCGGCTGCAAAGATGTTGACCTCGAGGGCGTTCTCCTCCTGGTTCACCTGGGTGTGTCGGATGCCGCTGTTGACGTCGATAACATGCAGGGCCTCGGTGTGCTCGATGACCAGGTAGGTACCCTTCTTCATCGAAACCACCTTCCCGAACGAGCCTTTGATCTGGCGGGTGACGTCGAAATGGTCGAAAATGGGAGTCTTGTCGTCCTTATAATAATGGACTATCCTTTCCTGCTCCGGCGAGATCAGCGAGATGTAATCGTGGATTTCGTTGCACACTGTCTCGTCGTTCGCGTAGATGCTGTTGAAGGATTCGTTCAGAAGGTCGCGCAGGATCGTGGTGACACGGCTGTTCTCGGTGAAGAGCAGACCGACAGCCTTCGAAGCCTTCATTTTCTCCCATGAACCTTCCCACTTCTCAACGAGACTGCGGAGCTCGGCATCCAGCACGGCAGCCCTCTTGCCCTCTGCGGCAGTGCGGATTATGACACCGTAGTTGTCGGGCAGGATGCTGTAGACCAGACGCTCGAGGCGTTTCTTCTCGGTCTTGGAATCGATCTTCTGGGAGATGCTGACCTTGTCGTTGAAAGGAAGGAGCACCATGTTCCTTCCGGCTATGGAGATCTCGGAGGTCAGGCGGGATCCCTTGGTAGAAATAGGTTCCTTGACAATCTGCACCATAATAGGCATGCCGACTGTCAGGAAATCACCTATTTTGCCATCCTTGGGCAGGACTTCGTCGTTGCGGAATTTCCGGTAGAAAGCCTTCGTGTCGGAAACGCGCTTGTCGATCTGCTGGACGAAGCGGTCGAAGGCACGGAAGTTCATGCCCAGGTCAAGATAGTGGATAAAAGCATCCTTCTCGTCCCCGATATCTACGAATGCCGCATTCAGGGACGGAAGCAACTTCTTTACTCTTCCGATATAGACGTCTCCTACAGAAAACTTCTTCCCTTTCAATGACTCGCTGCTGTATTCCATCAGACGATGGTTTTCGAGCAAGGCCATGTTTATTTCATCCTGCCTGACGTCTATTATCAGTTCTTTCTCCATTCAGGAACAAGCAATAAAGGGCAACTTTCATTGCCCTTATAGTTCTATTTCTTTTTGTGTCTGTTCTTGCGCAAACGTTTCTTACGTTTGTGCGTAGACATTTTATGTCTCTTTCTTTTTTTACCGCTAGGCATAATTGTAAGTATTTAATTGTTATTTGAGCTTCTTAACCTGATCGACGAAGACTTTGGCCGGCTTGAAGGCAGGGATCTTGTGAGCAGCAATAGTGATGGTCTGGTTCTTAGAGATGTTACGGGCAGTCTTCTGTGCGCGCTGCTTAACAACAAAACTTCCGAAGCCACGCAGATAAACGTTGTTACCCTTCTCGAGTGAGTCCTTCACACTCTCCATAAATGATTCAACTACGTTCTGAACAGCGATCTTCTCAAGGCCTGTAGCTTTGGCCACTTCATTTACGATTTCAGCTTTAGTCATTGTCTTAAATATTTATAATTGTATAATATTGAGTACCTTCTCTCAAATTGGGCTGCTAAATTATGCTTAATTTTTTAATATTCAAAAATGTATGTGATTTTTTTCTAATTTTCTGCCACTATAAGCGTGGCACAATCATTGACAATATAGATACCATTATTATATACTGACAAATTGGCATTAATATGAGCGATAATTTATTTTTTGGAGACGGACAGGGAATGGAAATAGCTCCCTTGATCAGCATCGAAGCCATCAACGACCTGAAGGAACAGGAGCTGCCCCATGTCCTGCCAATACTGCCACTGAGAAACATTGTGCTCTTCCCTGACACTGTGATCCCCATTCCTGTCAGGAGGGAGAAATCGATAAAACTGCTGAACGAAGCCTACAAGTCGAACAAACTTATAGGCACAGTCACCCAGAAGGACTCGAAAATCGAGGATCCGGACCAGAAGGACCTTTTCGAGATAGGCACGCTGGGCCGCGTCGTGAAGATAATTGAGATTCCGAACGGGCCGGTGACTGCGATAATCCAGGGCGTTCGCCGTTTCAATCTGGTATCTGTAGACATCCACGAGCCGTACATGATGGCCAGGGTCGCCTATCTGACCGACATACCCGTCGACAAAGGCGACACTGAGATAGAATCTCTTGCAAAGGGCATCAAGAATGCCGCGATGCACATAATCAAGCTCAACCAGCACATCACCCAGGAGGCCGGCTTCGCCATCAAGGGCATCGAGGACCAGACTTTCCTGATCAACTTCGTGGCCACCACCATCGATATCGAGAACCAGCTGGAGAAGATCGAGCTGCTGAGGGAGAACGAGCTCAAGAAGAGGGCCATCAAGCTCCTTGAGCTGCTGGACAAGCAGATCGAGCTGCTCAAGATCCGCGAGGACATCCAGAACAAGGTGAAGAGCGAAATCGACCAGCAGCAGCGCGAATACTACCTTAACAACCAGCTTAAGACCATCCAGGAAGAGCTGGGAATGAACTCTGACGACGAGGACATCGCGGAGCTGAGGGAAGCCGCCAAAGGCAAGAAATGGCCGGAGCAGGTGGCCGAAGCTTTCGAGAAGGAGCTGAAGAAGCTGGAGAGGCTGAACCCTTCTTCTCCCGACTACAATGTAGAATACGGATATATCACGACCCTTCTGGAGCTGCCGTGGGACGAAGTTACTGAAGACAACCTCGATTTGGCCAACGCCCAGAAGGTGCTTGACAATGACCATTTCGGCCTTGAGAGCGTTAAGGAAAGGATAATCGAATACCTCGCCGTGCTCAAGCTGAAAGGCGACATGAAATCTCCTATCCTCTGCCTCTGGGGCCCTCCGGGCGTCGGCAAGACCTCTCTCGGAAAATCGATAGCGTCGGCCCTCGGCCGCAAGTACGGCCGCATTTCGCTGGGCGGACTGCATGACGAGAGCGAGATCCGCGGACACCGCCGCACCTACATCGGCGCCATGCCTGGCCGCATCATACAGACCATCAAGCGCTGCGGCGCATCTAACCCCGTGATAGTGCTCGACGAGATCGACAAGGTGACTGAGGATTTCCACGGAGACCCGGCCTCTGCCCTGCTGGAGGCTCTCGACCCGGAGCAGAATACCGCTTTCCACGACAATTACCTCGACATCGACTATGACCTGTCGAAGGTGCTTTTCATAACCACCGCCAACAACATCACCACCATCCACCCGGCCCTGAAGGACCGTATGGAGATGATAAACGTGTCCGGATATCTGGCCGAAGAAAAGATTGAGATAGCCCGCAAGCATCTGCTGCCCAAGCAGCTGCGCGAGCATGGCCTCACTTCGAAAGACCTCAAGCTCACAAAGCAGGACATACAGCTCATCATCAGCGACTACACCAGCGAGAGCGGCGTCCGCGGCCTCGACAAGCAGATTGCCAAGATCGCCCGCATCACCGCCAAGAAAATTGCTTTGGGCGAGGAACGTCACGTAACTCTCACTCCGGAAGATGTCAGCAGCTACCTCGGCCTGCCGACCAACCACCACGACTCGCTCAAGGGCATCCAGGTGCCCGGCATCGTGACCGGTCTGGCCTGGACGCAGGTGGGCGGCGAAATCCTGTTCATAGAGTGCAGCATCAACGACCGCGGCAAGGGTATGCTCACCACCACAGGAAACCTCGGCGACGTGATGAAAGAGTCAGCCACCATAGCATTCCAGTATCTGAAGGCCCATGCATCCCTGCTGGGAGTGGATCCTGCCATATTCTATGAAAAAGACTTCCACATCCACGTTCCGGAAGGCGCCATCCCCAAGGACGGCCCGTCTGCCGGCATCACCATGGCCACCGCCATCGCTTCGATGATAATGAACAAGAGCGTCCGCAAGGGCGTCGCGATGACCGGAGAGATCACCCTGAGGGGCAAGGTTCTGCCCGTGGGCGGCATCAAGGAGAAGATCCTCGCCGCCAAGAGAGCCGGAGTCAAGACCATAGTCCTCTCGAAGGAGAACGAAAGGGACATCAAGGACATCAACGAAATATATATAAAGGGACTCGACTTCTTCTATGTTGAACGAATCGAAGAAGTTCTTAAATTTGTCTTTGACAAATAGTCCCCAGATGGAAGTCCGCATCGAACAAAGCTGGAAAGAAGTACTCCAGGAAGAATTCGACAAGTCTTATTTTCAAGACCTGGCCGCAACCCTACATGCGGAGAAAGCTACCGGAAGGAAGATATATCCTCCCGGCAGTAAGATTTTCAATGCCTTCAACCTCACCCCCTTCGACAAGGTGAAGGTGGTCATCCTCGGGCAGGATCCCTACCACAACCCCGGTCAGGCCGAAGGCTTGAGTTTCTCCGTGCCGGAGGGCATCCAGCCTCCCCCCTCCCTTATTAATATATATAAGGAAATAGAGGACGATCTCGGAGTGACCATCGACAAGAGCAGCGGCTCGCTCAAGGGCTGGGCTGAGCAGGGAGTCTTCCTGCTGAATGCCATTCTGACAGTCCGCGCCGGCCAGGCCGCCTCTCACAGCGGCATCGGCTGGCAGACATTCACCGACGCAGTGATCAAGGCGCTGAACGACCGCCGGCAGGGCATTGTTTTCCTGCTGTGGGGTAATTTTGCAAGAAGCAAGAGGGAACTTATCGACCCCGGCCGCCACTACGTGCTGGAGGCCGCACACCCCTCTCCCCTTGCCAGAGGGGCCTTCTTCGGATGCAGACATTTCTCTAAAACCAACGAAATACTTATAAAAAACGGCCTTGCGCCGATTGATTGGACTAACAAATAGCTATGAAGACAGCTTTATTTCCGGGTTCGTTCGACCCGTTTACTCTCGGTCATCTGGATGTACTCCAGTCCGCACTGAAACTGTTTGACAACGTTATAGTGGCAGTCGGATACAACTATACTAAAAAAGGGTTCTTTCCGCCGGAGATAAGGGCCCAGATCATCAAAGATGCCGTAAAGGACATGTCGAACGTGTCTGTGTGCATATTTGACGGTCTTACTATCGACTTCTGCAGGAAGGTCGGGGCGAACTGCATCATCAGGGGCATCCGCACAACCACGGACTTCGAACTCGAGAGCGTAGTAGCCCAGGCCAACAAGAAAATGGCCCCGGAGATTTCCAGCGTGTTCATCCCTTCCAGCCACGAATATTCGTTCATCTCATCTACCGTAGTAAGAGATGTGCTTGTCAACGGCGGCGACGCAAGATGCTTCCTGCCCGATAATGTAGACATCGCCAAATATCTGGAGTCAATCAGGAAATGAAACGCATCTGCACTCTGACGCTGTTCCTTTTCTTTGCGCTGAACTGCTTCGCTCAAACGGCGCAGGGTGCACAGGATTACTCTAAGGAAGATTTCTTCGACTCGGTCAAGGAGAGTCTCCCCATGATAAGCCTCATGCCGGCCGACTCTGTGATAGATCTCGCAGACAGGCTGATAGCGAGGATGGCGAGCAAGGAAGACTCGACCCGCATGGCCGGCCTGTTCTTCGACTTTTTCTCCGACTGCCCGGTCATGGGTTCGGAAGCCGTGGCCGTCCATATCGCGGACGCTTATTTCCTGAACGGCAAGTTGAAATGGCCGGATGAAGACAGCTATCCCGCACTCTTCACTTTCGCAGAGTTCAACCGCTCGTCCCTGCTGGGCATGAGCGCGCCAGCACTTGTGATGGATGACATCAACGGCTCAGTAGTCGACGTCCGCGCAGTTAGGGCCCCGGTCAAGGTGCTTTATTTCTACGACGACGGCTGCTCGACCTGCGCCAGGCAGACTCCCCTGCTTGTCTCCCTGCTGAACGGCTACGAAGGTGACGCTGAGATTGCCGTCTTCGCAATCTATACCCAGAGCAACCGTGCGGCATGGGAAAAATATGTCGCCGAGCATTTCGCGACTATAGACAATCCCAAGGTCATGGTATACAATATCTGGGATCCCGAGCTGGAGAGCAACTTCCAGATGCAGTACGGAGTGCTGACCACCCCCGCCATGTTCATGCTGGACAGCGAGAACACCATCATAGGCCGAAAGCTGGACAGCGAGGCCCTCGGCCGACTCATACATGTCAGGGACAACTTCCGCGCATCGCTGCTGAAGATGCTCGACACCGTGACCGATGCGGTCGGAGCCAATGAAGAAAGCGCCATGAACCTCGTCGCCACGCTCTTCCAACGCTCCAACGGAAATGTGGAGTCTTTCAAGACCATCCTCTACGAAATGTTCAAATACTACCGTAACATACCTCTGGCCGGCGCTCAGGAAGCCGCCGCGGGCATTGCGGACAATTTCATACTCGGAGTCGACGGCGGCTGGTCTGCCGAGACGCTGGAGGAGATCCGGTGGAATCTGGAGATGATGCACAAGAACCCCGTCGGGCAGAAAGCCACAGACGAGACTCTGTACAACAAGAGAGGCGCAAAGAAGAAGATGCTTGCAGGCAGCAAGCCCTACACCGTGCTTTTCTTCAATATAGCTTACTGCAAGGACTGCGCGCAGTACAAACAGGACCTCAGAGACGCCTCCACCATCCTGAAGGCAAAGAAGGCGAAAGTGGTGTCCGTATACCTGAGCGCAGACCGCACCCAGTGGCTTAGCAACATAAAAGAAAACAAGAACTGGACACACCTGACGGACGAAGGGCCCTGGAGCCAGCTCAGAGAAGATTACGACCTGGGAGTTGTCCCGAGGCTGTATCTGCTGGACAAGGACAAGAATGTGATAGCGAAGGATATTACCGTACGGGAGCTGTGTGAAATACTCGAGAACAATGGACATTAAGGCTATCGAAACTTTTATCCCGGATGCTGACGGACGCATCAGGCAGTATATCGCCGACACTCTGGGCGACGACTTCAAGGTCAAGATGACCCGCAAGCAGCCAGCCTGCCACCACTCCGTGAAATACAACGTGGATTTCAACCAGACGAGCATTGCCGAAGCCGGCAGCGCCGCACTTATATGGAAAGAGCCTGTCAAAGGGCTGTACCGCATGAGCGGAGCAAGTCTGCGCATCTGCAGCAAGGACACCCTCATGGTAAAGGCCGGAGCCGCGGAAAAGCTTCGCAACGACTTGCTGAACTCCACTTTCCGCCTGCCGGTAGTCATCATCTTCGGCGGAGATCCTCTTTACGGCGAGATGCACAGCATCGACGTGCCCGACCAGATAGATGCATACTGGGCATGCGGGTTCATCAGGGAGGGCAACGTCCAAGTTATTGACTGCTTTACCCAGGACCTGCTGATACCTGTGGACTGCGCCGTGACCACTGAAGGGTATTTCCAGCGCAATGAACTGAAAGATACTGACGACGGGGAAATGCTTTTCCACGCAAGCTGCTTCACTCAGCCGCTCTAAAGACGTCTTTTTTGACTATATTTGCCGCTTGTAATAAAACAATATACGATGCTTACACTTAAACTTCTTCGCGAACAGCCCGACTTTGTTGTAGAGAGGCTTGCAGTCAAACATTTCGACGCACGCGAGATTGTAGACAAGATACTCGAAGCCGACCGCAGCAGGCGCGCTCTCCAGACTGAACTCGACGCATGCCTTGCGTCCCAGAAGAGCCTCGCCGCCCAGATCGGCGCATTGATGAAAGCCGGCGACAAGGCAGCCGCCGAGACCATCAAAGCGCAGGTTGCCCAGCTCAAGGACCGCTCGAAGGCCCTCGAAGAGGAGATGGACAACTGCAGCAAGCAGCAGAACGACCTGCTCGTGCTGCTCCCCAACCTGCCCTGCGCAGAAGTGCCGGAGGGCCGCACTGCTGAGGACAACGTAGTGGTGAAGCAGGTTGGCGAAATTCCCGACCTCGGTCCGGACGCCCTGCCCCACTGGGAGCTTGCAAAGAAATACGACATAATCGACTTCGACCTCGGCGTGAAACTCACCGGAGCCGGATTCCCCGTATATAAAGGAAAAGGTGCAAGGCTCCAGAGGGCCCTCATCTCCTACTTCCTCGATTTCAACACAGCCGCCGGCTATCTCGAAGTAGAACCCCCGGTAATGGTCAATGAAGCTTCTGGCTTCGGCACCGGCCAGCTGCCCGACAAGGAAGGCCAGATGTACCACGCAACTGTAGACAACTTCTACCTCGTTCCGACCGCCGAAGTTCCCGTAACCAACATCTACCGCGACGTTATCCTGCAGGAGAAGGACTTCCCTGTAAAGATGACTGCCTACACTCCCTGCTTCAGGCGTGAGGCCGGTTCATACGGCAAGGACGTGCGCGGCCTGAACAGGCTCCACCAGTTCGACAAGGTTGAAATAGTTCAGCTCAGCCTTCCCGAGAAGTCATACGAAGCTCTGGACGGCATGGTAGCCCACGTAGAGAAGCTCGTACGCAGCCTCGGTCTGCCCTTCCGCATCCTTCGTCTCTGCGGCGGCGACATGAGTTTCACTTCAGCCATCACCTACGACTTCGAAGTATATTCAGAAGCCCAGAAACGCTGGCTGGAGGTAAGTTCAGTTTCCAACTTCGAATCTTACCAGGCCAACAGGCTCAAGCTGAGATACAAAGACGCCAACGGCAAGATGACTCTCGCGCACACTCTCAACGGCAGCTCCCTCGCACTTCCGCGCATCGTGGCCGCCCTGCTCGAGAATAACCAGACTGCCGAGGGCATCGTCATCCCCGAGACACTCAGGCCTTATACAGGATTTGACATCATCGACTGATGCGCTCCTCTCAGAGAATAATAATGGGAATTGACCCCGGAACCAATCTGCTGGGTTTCGGGGTCATTCTCGTTGATGCCAACAGCGTCCACCTCGTAGACATGGGAGTCGTGGACCTGCGCAAGATCAAGGACCATTTCACCAAACTCGAGCACATTCTCCGCGAAACCGGAGAGCTGATGGACAAATACGCTCCGGACGACATCGCCATTGAGGCTCCGTTCTACGGCAAGAACCCGCAGGTGATGCTCAAGCTCGGAAGGGCCCAGGGCGCTGCGATATCGGCCGCCCTCTCCCGTCAGATTCCCGTGTACGAATATGCTCCGCGAAAAATAAAAATGGCCATAACCGGCAAAGGCGCTGCTTCCAAGGAACAGGTCAAGGCTATGGTCGAAAAGACGATGGACGTCAAGCTTGACATAAAGCACCTCGACGCATCAGACGCCGTGGCCATCGCCATGTGCCATTTCTACCAGCTGACCAATCCTCTCAAGGAAGACGGCGCTCCCACCAACTGGAAGCAGTTTGTAGAAATGCACTCCGACAGGGTCAAAAAATCTTGACCCCCTTTTTAACTTTCTGCCTTTAGGATAGTCTAAGAAGGCAAAAGAAAATAACAGCAATCATCAATTATGTCGAAGAAATTCAGATTTCTCATTGCAACAGCCTGTGTATTATTTCTTTCCACAGGTCTCGCAAACGCCCAGAGGTATAACATCAAAGCCGTCTTCGTTGACGCAGAATCGGGCGAACCCATTGAATTCGCAACAGTAAGTCTTTATGACGAGGCGAAAAAAGAAACCACTACCTATGCTCTTACAGACACCAAGGGAGCGGTTGAAGTAAAGAAAGTAAAACCCGGCAAGTATACGCTGAAGAGCGAGCTTCTCGGTTATGAGGCTTTCAAGGACGAGATCGAAATCACCAACAATGACATCGATTTCGGCACAATCAAGATGAAAGTCGAAGTTACCTACCTCGAAGGTGCAACCGTCACCGGCGTAGGTAACCCTATTATTATAAAGAAAGACACCATCGAGTACAATGCCGCTGCATTCAAGACGACTGACAGCGACATGCTCTACGAGCTGCTCAAGAAGCTCCCCGGAGTCGAGGTCAGCAGCGACGGTACCATCACTGCCAACGGTAAGACCATTGACAAGATCACCGTCGACGGCAAGACCTTCTTCATGGACGACCCTCAGCTCGCAGTCAAGAACATCCCCGCTAAGATCATCGAGAAGGTGAAAGTGCTCGAGAAACAGTCAGAAGAGGCTGAGTTCACCGGCATCAACGACGGTCGCGAAGAGTATGTGATCGACGTCGGAGTTAAGCAGGGTATGATGAACGGTTGGATCGGCAACCTCTCAGCCGGCGTCGGAAGCGACCTCCGTCTTGGCAACGAAATTCCTGAAGGAAAGACGTTCAGCGATGTCAACGACGTCCGTTTCACCGGAAATGCAATGATAGCACGCTTCGGTTCCAGCGACCAGATCGCCATCATCGGTAACGGCAACAACGCCAACAACCAGGGCTTCGGCGGCGGTGGAATGATGATGGGCGGCGGTATGGGCCGTGGCGGCGGACGAGGCGGCATGGGAGGCGGCGGCGGTATCAGGACCACCTATATGATTGGTGCCAATGCCAGCCACACTTGGGGCGACGACAACGAGCTTGCAGGTAACTACCGTTTCAGCGGCAACAACAACCTGATCGAGAACCAGTCTCACAAGATTACGTTCCTGCAGAACGGCACCAGCATCCTCAGCGACGAGGCAGAGACCAACAGGACAACCCAGTACTCACACGGCGGTAGCGTACGTCTCGAATGGGACATCACTCCAAACACTTCAATCGTGTTCGAGCCCCAGATCAGCTACAGCTACGGAGATTTCCTCCAGGAGTCTGACTTCCTCACCGACAACGGCAACATTGACGGAAGCGTAAGCACAGCCAAGGTCAACGACGGTTACACCAAGAACTTCGGCGACAACGACGCCCTTTCGACCAGCGGCAGCTTCCTGTTCCGCCAGAGACTCGGCAAAGCTGGACGTTCACTCACCTTGAACATGAACTACAGCCTGTCAAAGAACAACACTGACGGTTTCAACCAGTCAATCACCAATATCTACAAGAACAACGTCCTCGACAGCATCTCAGCAGTCGACCAGTTCTACAACCAGTTGAGCAATTCCCAGAATGTGGGCGGACGACTCACCTTCACCGAGTATCTTGGTAGCGACTTCTTCCTCCAGGCAAACTACTCCCTCAACTACCGCAACAGCGTATCCACCAAGGACACCTATAACAAAGATGCTGCAGGCCAGTACACAGCCAAGGACATCATGTATTCAAACGAGGTCATCAACAACAGCCTCGAGCAGAACATCGGTGCCAACCTCATGAGGCAGACCGACAAGCTGACCCTCTCAGTCGGTGCATCAGTCATCCCCAGCAAGAGCGAAAGCAAGACTACTTACAACGGCAAGACTACCACAATCCCCCAGAACGTGCTCAACTGGTCGCCTAACGCCCGTATACAGTACGAGATCAGCGACTACAGCGACCTGCGAATCAACTACAACGGCCGTACTTCACAGCCCAGCGTAAACCAGTTGAACCCTGTAGAAGACAATACGAACCCTCTGAGCATCAATCGTGGTAATCCCGACCTGATCCCTTCATTCAACCACAACATGAATGTCGAGTATTTCAAGAGCAACCCTGCCAAGTTCGCATCAATGAACGTCCGCATCGGCGGTAACTACACCAAGGACGGTATCGTGAACGGTACATGGACTGTTCCCCAGACCGGCGTCACCTACTCAGTTCCTATGAACGCAGGCCGCGGCAGCTACTCTCTCAACGGTAACTTCACATACAACTCTCCGATCGCCAGAAGCGACTTCTCGGTATCAACATTCACCAACGGATCGTTCTCAAGCTCTGTATCATACGTAGGTAACCCCGATAAGCTGGATCCCAACTCAGCATCATCTTACCTCAACAAGGCCAACTACAACGAGAACATCTACAACACCATCAACTTGAGCGAGACTCTCCGCTTCACCTATCGCAACGACTATATCGAGGCAATCATCGGTGGAAGCACCAACTACCGCAAGTCATACTACTCAACCACTTCGGCCAACATCAAGCCGACCTGGGACAACGCAGTGACTGCAAGCTTCAATGCCACAATGGGCAACACCAACTTCGTAACCAACGCCAACTACAACTTCTACTACGGTTACTCAGAAGGTTACAACCAGCCGAAACTCATCTGGAACGCATCACTCCTCCAGACCATCCTCGGCGGCAGGGCTACAGTTTCCCTCCAGATCAACGACATCCTCAACCAGTCGAAGAACATCACCCGTCAGATCACTGACAACTACATCCTCGACAGCAGCAGCAACACTCTCGGCCGTTACTTCCTCGTAAGCTTCACTTATCGCTTCGGAACCTTCGGTGGCCAGAGAAACGGCGGCTTCGGCGGCGGTTTCGGTGGCGGACGTGGCGGTCGCGGTGGCCGTGGCGGCATGGGCGGCGGCAACTTTGGCGGCGGCATGGGCGGCTTTGGCGGCGGCATGGGCGGCGGCAACTGGCGCTAGTCTCACCACAGAACAAAAAAAGACCGGTTCGATTTGAACCGGTCTTTTTTTTTTAATAAATCTTCCCAACTATCCACAGCATCAGCCTGGTCGGCAGCAGCCGCACCAGAAGGCCGATTGCCTTGTAGTCGATGCGCGGAGTCGATGTAGGAGCCATCTTGCGACGCTGCAGCTGCCTGAGCACAGCGGCCGCAATTTTGTCGGGATTCATGCCGTTCTGCTCGTCATGCTCCATGCGGCCAACGGACTCTTTTGTCTTCTTGTAGTATACTGACGACTCGTCTGAAGACGCCTTGACGAACTTGCGGGCGGCGGTGAAGCCGGTCTTGGTGTCGCCGGGCAGGATGCTGCAGCACTGGATACCGAAGGGCTTGAGCTCGAGGCGCAGGGCCTTGGTATATATGAGCACTGAAGACTTGACAGCGCTGTAGAAAGCCTGGAAAGGAATAGGAACGACTGCAGCCACTGAAGAGATGGTGATGATACGGCCGAAGCCCTGGGCACGCATAGGCTCCAGAACGGCCCTGATGGTGCGGTGCGCACCCCAGAAGCAGGTTTCGAACTGGTACTTCCCCTCCTCTACCGTCGTCTGCTCTATGGCACCTGCTATGCCGTTGCCGGCGTTGCAAACCACAGCGTCGATGTGGCCTTCAGCGGCCAGCACCTTGTCGACGGCAGTCTTCACGCTGGCCTCGTCGTTGACATCCATTACCAGAGGTGTGACATTCTCAAGGGCGCCGTCTTCGAGAGTTCCGCGGCGCGAGCCGGCCCATACATGCATGCCGGCCTTGCTGAGCATCCGGACAATCGAAGCCCCGATTCCGGAGCTGCCGCCGGTTACCAGCACGACATTGACTTTTGTCGTAGCCATACTAAATTACTCCGTATTTCTTGAATACTTTCTGGATCTTCTCAAGGGCATAATCGACATGCTCCTGAGTGTGTGTAGCCATGAGAGAGAAGCGGATGAGGGTATCCTGAGGAGGAACTGCGGGAGCCACTACAGGATTGACGAAAAGGCCGACTGGCTCTTCTGCCAGCAGATCCTGGGTAATCATGAATGTCTTCTCGTTGTCACGGATGAACAGAGGAATGATAGGAGTCGATGTGTTGCCTATCTCGCAGCCCATCTCCCTGAAACCCTTGATAGCATAGTTGGTAAGATCCCAAAGATGCTGGATGCGCTCGGGCTCTGACATCATGATGTCGAGGGCGGCATTGGCTGCGCCTATGGCTGCAGGCGTGGCGCTTGCGCTGAACATATAAGAGCGTGCACTGTGACGTATGTAGTTGGCAATGTCATGGTTGCAGGCGATGAAACCACCGAGGGATGCGAACGACTTGCTGAAGGTAGCCATGATGAGCTCAATGTCGTCAGTGACACCTTCTGCATAGCATAGGCCCTGGCCCTGGGGGCCGAATACGCCCATGCTGTGGGCTTCGTCCACCATGATGGATGCTTTGTATTTCTTTGCGAGGGCAACCATCTCCTTGAGGGGAGCAAGGTCGCCTTCCATGCTGAACACTCCGTCCACGACGATAAGTTTCGGCTTGCTGGGACGGCAACGGCGGAGCATCTTCTCCAGATGTTCCATATCGTTGTGCCTGAACTTGAAAACCGTGGACATGCTCAGACGACGGCCTTCAAAGATGGAGGCATGGTCCCTCTCGTCGATGAGAAGATAATCCTCACGGCCGGTAAGGCATGAAACGACGCCAAGATTGACCTGGAAACCAGTTGAGAATATGATGGCCTCTTCCTTGCCTACAAATTTGGCAAGACGGGCTTCGAGCTCTTCATGTATGTCAAGGGAACCGTTGAGGAAACGGGATCCGGCACAACCGGTACCGTATTTCTTTACAGCCTCGATAGCGGCTTCTTTCACCTTGGGATGGTTGGTAAGGCCCAGATAGCTGTTGGAGCCGTACATCAACACTTTGCGGCCGTTGATTATAACTTCACAATCCTGCTCGCTTGAAATAGGCCTGAAATAAGGATAAATCCCTCTGTCTTTTAATTGCTGAGGCAGCGTAAATTGCGCCAGTTTGTCAGATAAAAGACTCATTATAAATAGTTTAGCTTAGGTTCTTAGTTATTATAACAGTTTCTAACTAGCAAATTTAGTTTTTTTTCTCTATTTATTACCTTTGCATAACTAAAACCTTATACACTATGACTTCTACTTCAGCCGTACAGATAGTCCCTGTCGAGACGAAGAAGCAACTGAGAAAATTCATCAATTTCTCGATCGATCTATATAAAGACAATCCTTATTACGTACCAGAGCTGGCGATGGACACCAAAGCCAGCCTCACCACCAACCCTGCCCTTCGGTTCTGCCAGTGCCAGCCATTTCTGGCTTACAAGGACGGCAAGGTAGCCGGCCGCATAGTCGCTCTCATCAACCCCAGGGCCAACGAGGCGTGGAAGACAAAGGATGTCCGTTTCAGCTGGATAGATTTCATAGAGGACTACGATGTCTGCAAAGCCCTGCTCGACACAGTCGCAGCATGGGGCAAGGAGCGCGGGATGGAAAGGCTCGAGGGGCCTATCGGCTTCATAGACTATGACCGCGAAGGCTGTCTGGTCGAAGGCTACGACAAGATGAGCACCATGTCGCTGGCATACTCCTATCCCTACTACGCCCAGTTCTTCGACCGCTACGGCCTGGTCAAGAATGCAGACTGGGTGGAGTACCGCATCACCATCCCCGAAGAGACTGACAGGTTCGTCCGCATGGCCGACGTGGTTTCAAAGAGATACGGCCTGCATCTGAGGATATTCAAGAACAACAAAGAGCTTCTCCACGAAGGAGCCAAAGACATATTCAAGCTGTTCAACACCTGCTACGCCAATCTCTACGGCTGGTCGCAGCTCGACGACGCACAGGTACAGACTTTGATTGACAACTACATCCCCTTCGTAGATGTCAACATGCTCCCCACCATATATGACAATGAAGGCAACATGGTGGGCTGCGCAATCATGATCCCTTCTCTCGCCAAGGCTATCCAGAAAGCCAGAGGCCGTCTGTTCCCGTTCGGCTGGTGGCACCTTATCAAGGCTCTGAAGCTCAAATACGATGACACGATCGAGTTCTTGCTGGTAGGCGTAAGCCCCGAATTCCGAGGCAAAGGCCTCAACGCTCTGATGGTCAGCAGCATCTTCCCCTATGTCAAGAAGAAAGGTTTCAAATACTGCGAGACCAACGCCAATCTGGAGACCAACAACAACATCCAGGCTATGTGGAAGTCGTTCGAGCACGAGCAGGTAAAGAGGCGCAGAGCCTACATCAAAGACATTTAACCCCACGATGGCACAGACAACCAACGTCATGCGCCTGCTGACAGCCGCAGGCCTGCCTTTCAGCGCGCACAGTTACGACCCTTCGACGACTGACGGCATGCTGGTGGCGGCCGCTCTCGGTGAAAACCCCGAACAGGTGTTCAAGACGCTGGTGACCGAAGCTGACGGAGGCGTCGGAAACGGCGGCCACGGCAGCGTGCATTTCGTATTCGTCGTGCCGGTCAACTGCAGCCTCGACCTGAAGAAGGCGGCAAAGGCAGCCGGAGTGAAAAGCATCCAGATGATAAAACAGAAAGAGCTTCTCCCTCTTACCGGGTACATCCACGGAGGATGTTCACCCGTCGGAATGAAGAAGCCCTTCAAGACTTTCATAGAAGAGTCGGCGACTCTCTATGAAACCATTTTCGTCAGCGCCGGTCAGGTAGGCCATCAGATCGGAATCAACCCTCTGGACCTGAAAGAGTACGTCGGCGCCGACTTTGCCGACCTTGTATAATCTATACGGAGAACTGCTTTACCAGAGCGTCCAGCTTGGCATCGGGATTGTCGCCCTTGACGCCAAAGTAGAACTTGATCTTGGGCTCTGTGCCGGAAGGCCTAACTGAAACCTTGCTGCCGTCAGCGCTGAAGAACTGCAGCACGTTGGACTTGGCCAGGCCGGTCTTCTCAGTGTCGAGATAGTCGATAACCTTGACTACAGGCGAGCCGGCGAGCTCCTTGACGGGTTTCTCGCGGAAATCTACCATCATCTGCCTGATCTGCTCCAGACCTTCCTTGCCCTTGCGGACAACTGAGATGAGCTTCTCTGTGTAAAGACCGTACTGGGCATATATCTCCTGCAGGAATCCGTACAGTGTCTGGCCCCTGTCGGCAAGCCATGCGGCGCATTCGCAGACGAGACCGCAGCTCACTGCAGAATCCTTGTCGCGGACGAATTCGCCGGCGTTGTAGCCGTTACTCTCTTCGCCGCCACCTATGAAGGTACGCTTGCCTTCGTTGTTGCGGACAATCTCGGCGATGTTCTTGAATCCCGTAAGCACTCTGTACAGATCCACACCGTAATCCTCGCAGATTGCAGTGAGCATCTCGGTAGTAACGATGGTGGTAACCATATATTCGTTACCGGTGAGCTTGCCCAGCTCCTGCCACCTCTGGAGGAGGTATTTGGTGAGGATTTCTACGATCTGGTTGCCGGTCAGAAGCTTGAGGGCGCCTTTGTCGTCGCGTACGGCAAGACCGATACGGTCAGCGTCAGGGTCGGTGCCGAGGACGATATCAGCGCCAAGCTTTTCAGCCAGCTCCATAGCCATCTTCATGGCCGTGGGCTCCTCCGGGTTCGGAGAGACGACAGTCGGGAAGTTGCCGTCGCCGACAGCCTGCTCCTCGACTATATAGAGGTTCTCGAAGCCCATCCTGTTGATCACTACGGGAACGGTCTTGATACCTGTGCCGTGCAGAGGGGTGTAGACTATCTTTATGTCTTTGTGACGGGCTACTGCGTCGGGAGTCACCATCAAGGAGAGAACCGCCTTGAAGAAGGCCTCGTCCACTTCCTTGCCTATCATCACCGGCTTGGGAGCATCATCGGCTGCGAACTTCACCTGCGAAGGATCCTCGATCTTGTTGACCTCGTCGATTATGTTCTTGTCATGGGGAGTGGTAACCTGGGAACCGTCCTCCCAGAACACTTTGTATCCGTTATACTCCTTGGGATTGTGGGAAGCGGTGATCATCACGCCGGCCTTGCATCCGAGATGGCGGATGGTGAAGCTGAGCTCCGGAGTCGGACGGATGTCGTCGAACAGATATACCTTCAGGCCGTTGCTCATCAGCACGCCTGCAGTGATGTCTGCAAAGTAGCGGGAGTTGTTGCGGGAGTCGTATGAGATGGCGACTGACACGCCCTCTCCGAAATTCTTAACGACATAGTTGGCAAGACCCTGGGTGGCCATGCCCACCGTATATTTGTTCATGCGGTTGGTGCCTGCGCCCATGACGCCGCGAAGGCCGCCTGTTCCGAATTCGAG
>JAFYZI010000129.1 GCA_017548725.1 Bacteroidales bacterium | reverse complement strand
GCAGCCCCGAGAGTATCCTGCAGCGAGAAGACCACGCTCTTGCGGTCTGTGATCTCATAAACCAGGAAAGCCAGATTGCCGGTGGAGTCGAAGTAGGCGTGATAGTCCCGGCCCACCTGCAGGCCTCTGATGTCAAAGACATCCTTCGAAATCTCGGCGAGCTGATATGACTTCTGCTGAGGCACTCCGTAGCGGTCGAGTATCGTGGAGAATACGTCTCCCTTGCCGACCTGGCCTTCTTCCGTAGAATACATGTCGACTGGTATTCCGTAGACGTAAGTATGGCCGTCGTCAACTGCCGGCAGGAGATTGGAAACTGTTTCTTCAGGGGTGTCTTTGGTGCCGCAGGCGGCAATCAGAAAGACTGTCAGGAGCAGGGCTATCTTTTTCATGTCAACAAAGATAAGATTTGTTGATAAATTTGTGTAAAAAAATGTAATGCTGTGGAAAGAAATGTAAAATTTTTATATACTTTTGCATTACACATTACTCTAAATATTGTTTATGGCAAGTTTTATCGGCGAATATAAGGCGAAAGTTGACGACAGGGGGAGGTTGGTTTTCCCCTCTGCGTTCAAGGAGCTTTGCGCCGACACCCTCAAGCAGGGGTTCGTCGTTAAAAAGAGCCTGTTTGCTGATTGTCTTGAGATGTTCGCGTATTCCGAGTGGGAACGCGACTCTCAAGAGGTCAGAAGCCGTCTGAATCTGTTCAACCCGGAGCATGACCGTTTCTGGAGGAACTATATGCGGGACCGCGCACTTGTCGTCCCTGACGAGCAGTACGGGCGCATCTCTATTCCCAAGGAGCTCCTCGATTCCGTCGGAATCAAAAAGGAAGTGGTTTTCGCGGGGAAAGATTTCAAGATTGAGATTTGGGCCAAAGAAAAGAACGAGGCCGGAAAGATATCTGAAAACGAATTCGTCGATCTGGCCCAGAAGATCCTCGGTTAGCATAAGGAGGCAGATATATGTCCGTCTATCATACACCGGTTCTTTTGCAGGAGAGTGTATCAGCCCTCCATGTAAAACCCTCCGGTGTATATGTGGACGCAACCTTCGGCGGAGGCGGGCACAGCGCCGCAATCCTGGAGCAGCTGGGAGCGGACGGCAGGCTGATAGTCATCGACAGGGATGAGGACGCTCTGGCCAATGTTCCTGACGACAGCAGGGTGACGGCTGTGCACGGCAATTTCCGCTTCATCCACAACTTCGTCAGATACGAAGGCTACGACGGAGTGGACGGAATCCTGGCCGACCTCGGGGTGTCTTCCCACCAGTTCGACACCGAAGAGCGAGGCTTTTCGTTCAGATTCGATTCAGACCTCGACATGAGGATGAACCCGAAGGCTGAAAAAGACGCACAACATGTATTGAATAGTTATAGTTGCGAAGACCTGGAGCGTATATTCCGGGTTTACGGGGAAGTTGAGGGAAGCAGAAGGATAGCAGAGCTCATCTGCCGCCGCAGGGAGACCTCCCCCATTCGCACGACCTCGGAACTGGGCAGTGCCCTCGAGTCAGTGCTGCCCAAGTTCTCCGAGCACAAGTTCCTGGCGAAGATTTACCAGGCGCTGCGCATTGAAGTTAACGACGAGATGGCCTCGCTCGAGAAATTCATGCCGATGGCCGTCAAGTCGCTCAACGAAGGCGGCATCCTTGCGGTCATCACATACCACTCGCTGGAAGACCGCATCGTCAAGAACGCCATAAGGGATGAGATTGCAGCCGGCACCCTCGAAAAAGCCGTACGCAAGCCCGTCGTCCCTTCTGAAGAAGAGATATCACAGAACACCCGCGCCCGCAGCGCCAAGCTCAGGGTAGCAAGAAAAACGGAAGCCTGACAGATGCCGAAAGCGAAAGCCATATTGTCGAACATAATCGATGTCGTCAGCGGCGACATCATTACAAAAAAGGGCATCGACAAGAAGCTTCCTTTCATCATATACATTTTCTTCCTCATTATCCTCTACATAATCTGGGGTCTGATGGTGGAAGACAAGATGACAGTTATCAGGGACAACGAGAAAGAAATCGAGACCCTGAAGATTGAATATTACCAGAAGGAACTCACACTCACCGGCCTCAACCAGAAGAGCAAGGTGGAGACCCTCCTTCTGCAGAACGGTGTTACAGATTTGAAAGCCCCTGAGGATCCTCCCATGAGGATATTGGTAAAAGATGCGCAATAACATTGTCAGAATCGGCCTCGTGTATTTCATTTTCTTCCTGATAGCTCTCGTTGCTGTCGGGAGGATAATACAGCTGCAGTTCTTCGACAAGAGCGTCAGGGACAACAAATACCACATCAAGGTTACCCGCGTCGACGTCACCGAAGCCATGCGAGGCAGCATCCTTGCCTCAGACGGAAGGTATCTGGCCTTCTCTACCCCCGAGTATGACATCGGCATGGACTTCTCGGTGCCCAGCGACACTCTTTACGACAACAACATCGAAGCCCTCGCCGAAAAGCTGGCGTCCAGGTTCAAGGAGCGCACCAAGGCTGAATACATGAACCTCTTCAAGACCTGCCGCACCCAGAGGCGCTACCACAAGCTGCTCCAGCACCCAGTCGACTACACGACAATGATGGAGATCAGCCAGTATCCCATCCTGAACAAAGGCCAGCGCTACGGCGGCTTCAAGGTCGACAAGGTCGATCACAGGGAGTATCCCTACGGCACTCTGGCCTTCCGCACGCTGGGCCACCTCAAGAGCAACCGAGACAAGCCGAGGGTCGGCGTCGAGGCTGCGCTGGATTCTGTGCTGAGGGGCAAGGACGGCAGCCGCCCGATGCGCCTCATCGAGCACAACGAGTGGATCCCGGATGTCGAAGAGACCGAAATCCCTCCGCAGGACGGCCTTGACGTGCAGGTAACCCTCGACGTCAACATACAGGACATAGCCGAGAAGGCTCTGCTGCGCAGGATCGCTGGAGAGAGCGACCTCGAAGCCGGCTGCGCCATCGTGATGGAAGTGGCTACCGGCGAGATCCGGGCCATGGTCAACATGGAGAAACGTCCAGACGGCCAGTTC
>JAFYZI010000128.1 GCA_017548725.1 Bacteroidales bacterium | reverse complement strand
TGTATGGCGAAACTGGCCGGGATATGCATCTCCTTGAAGGTGATGTTGCCGTCCCTGGGCACGCAGTCCCCCGGATTGACGCGGAAATAAGGCAGCTCCATGCCGGCCTCGAAGGTGTTGTCGTCGTCGATCTGCCATGTCAGGCCAGCTTTCAGACCAGTCTCCCGCACAAAAGAATAATAGTCGAAAATGGCGTAGTTATAATCAGTGTCGAGACCGGTCCTGTACTTAGAATAATACAATATTACATTGGACTGCAACGACGGCGAAAAAGTATGCCTCCAGCGCAGCGAAGCAGTCTTGTTGGAGTAGCGGAAATCCATCAGGTTCAGGCCGTACTGCTCCAGGGAGCTGGCGAAGCGGTCGCCGCCGGCAAAGCCGCTCAGATAGAAATGGTCCTTCTCGGTAGCGGTCCATGTCAGCTTCGCGTTAGCGTCGTAGAAATGCAGACTGGACCGGGGCGGAATCTTCTTCACCAGAGGGAAAAACACATCGAGGAAAGACCTTCTGGCGCTCAGGCTGAGGCTGAGCTTCTCCTTAACCAGCGGCCCTTCGAGGGAGATGCCGGAAGAAACCAGGCCGAGGGAAGCGCGGCCGTGGTAATGCTCCATATCGCCGTCCCTGGTGGATACATCGAGGACAGACGAGATGCGGCCGCCGTACTTCGCCGGGAAATCCCCCTTGTAAAGGTCAGTCCTGCTCAGGATGTCGTCATTGAACATGGATATGAAACCCAGGAAATGGCCGGCGCAATAGAGCGGAACCCCGTCCAGCAGGATGAGATTCTGGTCGATGAGTCCGCCGCGGACAGAAAAGCCTGACGAGCCTTCGCTGGGAGCCTGCACTCCGGGGAGCATCTGGATGACCTTTATGATGTCATTCTCGCCCAGGAAGGCTGGCACCTTACGCACTATGCCCTCGTCGATGGCGTCCAGTCCGAGCTGCGCCTGAAGCAGCCGCTGCCGCGCCGACTCCGAGACAATGACAGTAGAGTCCAGACGGTGCACCCGCCCGGACAGACTGTCGGTCTGGGCGAAAGCACTCAGGGAGCCTAGAGAGAGCAGCAATATCAAAAACAGGCGCCTCATAATCAGATATCAGGATATGCATGAGCATCGAAATAAGCGTCGAAGGCCTCTGCTATCTCAGGAGAATCCATCAATATGCTCATCTCGTGATTGTTCTTGAGAGAAAACTTGTCCAGATTGTGCGAACCGATAAGAATCAGATGCCCGTCGATGGATATCACCTTTTCGTGATGGAAGCCGCCCGGCTGGACGCAGAGCGTGAAACCGTCTTCATGCGAAAGACGCGTGGCGCGGCGCATCAGCACCTTGTCGATGACCGGCGGCATATCGGTAGAGGAGCCCATCAGCATCTGCACGTCCACTCCCCTCCTGGCAGCATCCTTGAGGCTTTTTACTATGGCCGGTGTAGGATTGAAATAGCCGCTGATGAAGCGTATCGAGCGCTGCGCCGTCGCGAAGAGCGCCGTAAACAGCTCTTCCGGGCTGGGATGGATGGCCGCCCCCTGCGTTTCCAGCAAGATGAGCGGGATGTCTCCGGCGGGAGCCGGCGCCTCGGGGCAGAGAACAGTCAGCGGCTGGTCGCCGCAGCTGTTCCACATGCGGACGAAGCCCGTGAAGAACGACTGCACCGCAGGCCCTTCTATCTTGAGACTCATGTCCCAGAATGTGCCGACGCCCTCAATACCATTGATGTATAGGTCAGTGACGTTCATTCCGCCAGTGTATGCGACCTGGCCGTCCACCAGCGTGAGCTTGCGGTGGTTGCGGGGCAGGATGCCGCCTTTATTGTAGAAGACGACATCGACGCCGCTGTCCTGATAGGACTGCAGGAAGCCGTTCCTGAAAGGTTTCATGCTCAGCCGGTGGCCCTTTTCCTCAAGATGCTGGGCGCAGCCGTAATAATCCAGGATCATGCATACCCGCACTCCTTCCCTTGCCTTCTCGGCGAGAGCGTCCATGATGGAGGTGGATACCGGGTCGTCGCGGAAGATGTAATATTCAAGGAAGATGAAAAACTTTGCACCGCGTATGCTTTCCAGCATCTCGTCATAGAAGACGTTGGGATCGTCGATCATCTGCACCTTGTTGCCTTCGACAACAGACGGACAGCCGGTACTTTCGCTGTAGAGGCTGAGGCTGGCGGAGGGCTGGGCGGCAGAAGAAAAGAAGCAGAAAAGAAAAACCGCTATGAAGGAGCGTTTCAGAATCATGCGATGCAATTCCCGGGTTTGTTTCTTCAAAGATAGGTAATTTGCATTTTATTAACTAGATTTGTAAGGATTAACATAAACCCCACGGCATCATGAAAAGGATTCATCTGATTCTCATCTCTTTGTTCACAATGGTTTGTCTTGTTTCCTGCGAAGGTTATGAGACTATTACTGGCGAGCAGTCCGATCTCGGCGAGGTCGGCACTACTATTACTGGCACTTTCAACGGAGCCAGCAACATCCACGTCTCTGTAGTTTCGCTCGATAACGGCGTTTCCACTGTCGAAGGGACTTTCACCATGACGGATCCCCGCTATAAGAAACTTATCGAGAGCCACCCGAAGTTCTTCGAGGTGGACGGCGACAAGGTCACCGTGCATGACGTCAAGTTCAAGGTTACCACCAACGGCATCGAGAATGTTTCCGGAGAGAACAACGGCATCATCGTAAAATACGACTCTCAGGAAGGCGACATGTACAGCAACGGCCGCAAGGTTACCCACGTCTCTACCGACAATGATTTCAGCTGGCGCGGCATGAAGATCAAGGTCATCCAGGTAGAAGGCCAGACCAACAATGCCGACGGCGTGAAGAGTGTCAAATACTGGGGCAACCACCGCTTCGGCATCGTAGCTGTTGAAACCACATTTGACGACGGTTCTACCGATTACGCATCTATAGAAATCAGGTAATCCCCCCGATGAATTCGGTCGAGTACCTCCTCAGTCCCGGCGCAGCCTGGATAGTTTCGCAAGTCCTCAAAATCGCTATTCATTCGATCAAGAGCCGCAAGCTGGCTCTTGACCGTGCGTTTGGCGACGGCGGTATGCCCAGCACCCATTCAGCCGTGGTATGCGCCCTGGCGACCACCTGCCTGCTCTGCTTCGGTTTCTTATCCATACAGTTTGCCATCGCCGCAGTGCTGGCCTTCCTGATGATGCACGACGCCTCCGGCATCCGAATGGAGAGCGGCAAGCAGGCCAAGGCCATCAACGACCTTCAGGAACAGCTCAATCCAATGCTTACTAAGCCTTCTGAAGGGCGCCTCGAGGAATTCCTCGGACACACACGTCTGCAGGTATTGATGGGAGCGCTGACAGGAATAATAGTCGCTCTGATCGTCCATCAGTTGTAGCTCTTCAGAGATGCGTAGAGCTTGTGG
>JAFYZI010000127.1 GCA_017548725.1 Bacteroidales bacterium | reverse complement strand
GGATAGCCCTGGTCGTAGAGCTCGCGGAAAATGTCGACAAGGTCTGCAGCGATAGCCTTGTTGCATATCATCTCGCCGGCCAGTGTGTCGCGGTCGAGATTGACATGCAGCACTCTGATGCAGCGCAGCTCGTCGAGGCTGATGAGCGCGCCTTCAGCGGGATAAGAGCCGCCCGCAATCATTTTGGCCGCCATGACGCTGTCGATGGGCAGGATGGCAAAACAGCTCTCCTCCCCTCCCCAGCCGTCTATGGTGGCAGATGTGACAGCCATCCCGGCCACCCACTCTACAGGGGGATCGGCAGGAACAACCTCCTGGGAACGACTGCAGTCAGCCACCGCACCGGCACCGAGAAGCACTACCAGCAGCAGCCTTATCATTTGACAATTCGGGTCACAGTGACGTTGCGGAACTCGAGCGGACCGCCCTCACTCTGGAGAGCGATGTAGCCTTCTGTGAAGTTCTTGTTGGTGACGTGGTTCTGATGCACGCCGTTGACGGTAATGTCAACTCCGCCGTCGCTGGTGATTATAATCTCCATGAGATTCCATTCGCCAACAGGCATCTCGCTGGACTCATTCTCCTTGCGTACCATGGGGAAACGGGGGCGGGCGCCGCCTTCCGGAGTGTCGAGCTCCTTGACGTCAGAACCGCCGAGCAGCACTACATCACCCACTGAACCGGCCTTGAGCTGGCATTCGATGGCGTTCGGCCAGCAGAGCAGACCGTCCTGGACGAGGCTGAAGATGCCGCTGTTGGAGCCCTGGCCGCCTACCCAGCGCCACTCTGCGCGGAGCACTACGTCGGTGTATTTCTCGTTGGTGCGCATAAAGCCGAAAGGCTGGCCTGCGATGCGGATGTTGCCGTCCACTACGCTGAATACGTCGGTTGCTGCCACGTCAGGGTCGTTGGCGAACAAGGTCCAGCCGTCAAGGTTCTTGCCGTTGAACAATTGGATTACTTCGGGTTTCTGACCGCATGAAGTGGCCAGCAGGAGCAGCATTGCTGCGAAAAATGAAATCCTTCTCATGATGGAATAATACTGTCTATTTTATCAATTATCGTCTTTTTCTCATGATTTGCGATGAGCCTCTTGTACTCTTCGAAGACATCTTCCACAACCTGGTCCCAGGTGCGGTAGATGTCGCGGAAAGCGCCTTCCGACACTTTTAGGTAATAGGCTTCGTCGGAGAGGATGCGCATTATCTTGTCGGCGTATGCGTGCTCGTCGGCTTCGGACAGGAAGCCGTTGACATCCTCCACCACATTGCCGGCAGTGCGGGCGCCGCGCAGGAACAGAGTCGGGGTGCTCTGGCAGGCCGCCTCGATCTGCACCAGCGAATTGGCGTCGTAGAGCGACGGGAAAAGGAATAGCTTGGCCCGGCTGTATATCTTCTCGAGCATGGCTTTCTCCTTGACAAGGCCGCACATCACCACATCTTCATCAAGCCCCAGCTCCGTCACCAGAGCCTTCAGCTTGTCTTCGTCCTGCCCCTGCCCTACGAAGAGCATCTTGAAGCGCAGTCCCTTGTCTTTGACGATACGCAGGGAGCGGACTATGAAATCGATGTTCTTTATGAAGTTGATGCGGCCGGTGAACAGCAGCACCAGATCGTCTTCGTCCAGGCCGTACAGGGCATTGACCTCGGCAGCGGCGGCCTTGCGGTCGGCTACAGGCACATGGTCGGTGGCATTCTGCTTCACCTTGCAGGGGGCCGTAAGGGCATATTCGTGGATGTAGAGCTTGCGCACGGCGTCGTTCACCGTCCAGCACTCGTCGCAGCCGTTGAAGATGCTCATTATAGTCATCATCGCAAGGTCGATCGTGGTGTTAAGTTTCAGCGACCTCTCGAAATCCTGCTTGTACTGGGAGTGGATGGTGGCTACCACCGGCACATCGCGCAGCTTTGCGTAATTGAGACCTATCAGGCCTATTGAAAACGGAGAGTGGATGTGCACCAGATCCAGCTTGCTTCGGATAATCGAAGCCTCAAAAGCCGGGTCGAAGTGCGGCATGGGCACCGAATAGTCGAAATTGCTGAAATTGATGGTACGGCATTTAACGACCGGATACGGCACATTGAAAGCATCCTCCCTGCCGAAGCCGGGAGCGAAGACTGTAACTTCGCATTTGTCCATAAGCCTGCGGGCATAGCTGTCCACAACCTTGATGACCCCGTCGACCATGGGGTAAAATGCATCCGTAAACAAACCAATTCTCATTTGTCAGCGTTTTTCTTGATCAGTTTTCTGAATTTGCTCGGAGGCATCCCGATGCGCTTCTTGAACGAGGAATGGAAGGCCTGTCTGTTGTTGAAGCCGCAGTTCTCGCCTATGGCTTCGACGGTATAAATGTCGCTGGCAGGGTCGCTGAGCAGCTCCACTGCCTTTGTAACGCGGTAGTTATTCAGTAATGTAGGGAAATTGCAGCTGAAGACTTCATTGATGAAGCGGGACATGCGGGCCTTGTTGGTAGACGCCATCTTCGCCAGAGAGTCTATAGTGAGGTTCTTGTCGAGATAGACCTCCTTCTGCTCGAAGAGTTCGCGCAGGTCGGCAAGCAGCTTGGCATCAGCATCATCCCGGGCCACTGCCTTGTCGAAATCATAGCCGTACTGGAGGATTTCGGGGATAGCCTGGCTCCCGGCGCTTTTGGAGAGCAGATTCCTGAGGGAGCGGCGGGCGTCGAAATAGAGGATTGCGAAGACTGTCGCTGCGACTGCCAGGATCAGTACGAGCGCATTGGAAATGACCCAGTCGGGGAAAAGACCTATGACCGCAACGGCAGCGAGGAACACTGCCGCCCAGAGAAGATTTTTCCAGTTACGTGTCATTTCAGTTCAGGTTTTATATCCAACAAATTTACCTTTTTCTGAGTAGTAAAACCATATTTTTACGTAAAAATTTAAAATGCTTACAAAGGGGGTCCAAACCTTACAGATTCCGGCTGAGTTTATCCCAAAGTTTTGTAAATTTGCAGATTATTAGACCACATAATCACTTATGGCAAATTTCAACATCGGCGGAATCCAGCAGGTCGGCGTAGGTTGCGAAAACTTTTATGAAAGCTGGCAGTGGTACATCGACCATTTCGGAGCAAATATCCGTATCCTTGAAGACGACACAGTGGCTGAACGCATGCTGCCCTACACCGGCGGCCAGCCTCAGAAAAGACACGCCTGCATAGCTGTCAACCTCCAGGGCGGCAGCGGTTTCGAAATCTGGCAGTACTCGGAGCGCAAGCCCTGCCCGGCTGCTTTCGACATCAGCGCAGGCGACACTGGCATCTTTGCCGTGAAAATCCGCAGTAACAACGTAAAAGAGTTCCACCGCGAGCTCAGCGCAAAATATAACAACGTCGGCCCCCTGTCCAAGACTCCCGACGGACGTCCTACCTTCTGGGTCCGCGACCCTTGGGGCAACCATTTCCAGGTGGCATCGGGCAATGACGTATACCTCGACCAGGGACGCTACAACGGCGGCGTATGCGGAGCCGTTATCGGCGTCACCGACATGCACGCAGCCATCAACTTCTACTCTGAAGTGCTCGGCTACGAGAGGATGGTGTTCAACGAGGAAGGCACTTTCAGCGACTGGAGCATAATGCCCGGCAGCGAAGGCCGTTTCCGCAGGGTACTGCTCGCCCCCATGAAACAGCCCAAAGGCCCTTTCAGCGAGCTGTTCGGCAAGAGCTACATCGAGCTCGTGCAGCCGCTCGAGCGCACTCCCCGCAAGATTTACGAAGGCCGCTACTGGGGCGACCCTGGTTTCATCCAGGTCTGCTTCGACGTCAGCGGCATGAGGGCTCTCGGTGAGTTCTGCGCAGAGCATGGCCATCCCTTCACCGTGGACAGCTGCCCCAACGACGAACGTTTCGACATGGGCGAGGCTTCCGGCCACTTCACCTACATCGAAGATCCGGACGGCACCCTCATCGAATTCGTAGAGACACAGAAGATCCCCGTGCTCAAGAAGCTCGGCATCTACATAGACATGACCAAACGCGACCCCCTGAAGCCTCTGCCTAAATTCCTGTTCCGGCTCATGGGGCTCACAAAAATCAAAACCTTAAAGAAATGAAAGACATATTCGACAGAATCAAAGAGTCGACCGGAGGCCCTATAGGCCAGTGGAGAGACAAAGCTGAAGGCTATTACGCATTTCCCAAGCTGGAAGGCGAGATAGGTCCTCACATGCGTTTCAACGGCGAAGATGTGCTCTGCTGGAGCCTCAACAACTACCTTGGCCTGGCCAACCACCCCGAAGTCCGCAAGATTGACGCCGAGGCCGCTGCAAGATGGGGCATGGCATATCCCATGGGAAGCCGCATGCTCACCGGCAACTCAGACCTCCACGAGCGTCTGGAGCGCGAGCTGGCTGATTTCGAACACAAGGAAGCTGCCTTCGAGTTCAACTTCGGCTATCAGGGCATCGTGTCTACCATCGACTCTCTCGTGAGCCGCCACGACGTGATCGTTTTCGACGCAGAGGCGCATGCATGCCTCCTCGACGGAAAGCGCCTGCACACCGGAAAGTCATTCTCATACAAGCATAACGACATCGTAAGCTGCGAGCAGAAGCTCAAAGTCGCCACCCAGATCGCTGAAGAGCAGGGCGGCGGAGTCCTCCTGATCACTGAAGGCGTATACGGTATGACCGGAGCCCTCGGCATCCTCGACCAGATCTGCGCTCTGAAGAAGAAATACAAATTCCGCATCCTCATCGACGACGCTCACGGTTTCGGAGTGATGGGCCCCACCGGCCGCGGCACCAGCGAGCATTTCGGCGTGATGGACGAAGTCGACATCTACATCGGCGCATACGCCAAGTCAATGGCCGTCATCGGCGGTTTCGTTGCCAGCGAGAAGCCCATCATCGACTTCTTGAAATACAACATGCGTTCTCAGATCTACGCCAAGTCACTCCCCATGCCTATCGTAGAGGGCTGTCTGAAGCGTCTTGAGATAATCCGCTCAGCAGAGGGCGACGAGCTGCGCAAGAAGCTGTGGACGGTGACCCGCCGCCTGCAGAAAGGCTTCCGCGACATGGGCTTCGAGATCGGCCCTGCAGAGGCTTGCGTCACTCCGGTACAGATTTTCGGCGGCGAGCTGCAGGCCATGAACATGGCCCTCGACCTGCGCGAGAGATACCACATCTTCTGCTCAGTGGTCATCTACCCTGTCATCCCGAAAGGCATGGTCATCTTCCGCATCATCCCGACCGCTGCCCACAGCATCGAGGATGTAGACTACACTCTGAACGCATTCAAGGAGATCAAGGAAAATCTGGCCAAAGGATACTACGACCACGAGGTTCCCGACCTTTCAACTCTTCTGAAGAAGAAATAACATGAGCAAGAAATACAAACTGATATGCACGGCCTGCGGCGCCGACTGCGGCGACTTCGCAGACTGGTTCGCACACGACCAGAAATGCAGCTGCGGCTGCCAAAAGGCTGAGGCCGTTTACGACGCCGACTACAGCAAGCTGTTCGAGGGCGGCGACGGGCAGGACAGCCTCTTCCGCTACTTCGACTTCCTCCCGCTGGAAAGCCGCGACAACATCGTGTCCTGCGGCGAGGGCGCCGAGCCCATCGAAGAGTGGGACTTCCTTGAGGAGTTCGCAAAGGAGAATCACGGCGTGGACTGCAAGGTATTCGTCGTCCGCAACGACCTTAACGGCGGCAGCGGCACCTTCAAGGACATCGCTGCTGCTCTCGGCGGATCCATCTTCAAGGAGAAAGGCGTAAAACGCTTCTGCCTGGCCTCTACCGGCAACGCAGCCACGGCGTTCAGCCGCTACTGCGCCCTGGCAGGCGTCACCTTCGACGTCTTCATGCCGAACGACGTATGCAAGGACACCGCCGACACCATCCGTTCGCACGGTCAGGTGCTCCACATCTCCCAGGGCGGCTACGGCGCTGCCAAGAAAGAGGCTGCCGATTTCCACGTCAGCGAGCATGTGCTCATATCAGCCGGCAACATCGACCCCATCCGCGTGGAAGCGAAGCGCACCATGGCCTTCGAGTTCCTGCGCCAGCTGGGCAAGATGCCGGATGTATTCTTCCAGGCTGTAGCAGGAGGCACCGGCCCCATCGCTCTCGACAAGGGAGTGCGCGAGCTGCAGAAATACTACGACAAGAGCATCAAGATGCCGCGCCTCATCCTCGCGCAGCAGGACACCTGCGACCCTATGGTCCGCGCATGGGAGAAAGCCACTGCAGAGCATTTCCCCAAAGGCTGGGAGAAGGACTTCCCCACCGTCATCCCGCAGACCCGCATCTCCATCCTGTCGGCTGGCACTCCGGGCATGTACCCGACCGTAGCCCCGATGGTGAAAGAGACCAAGGGCGGTTTCGTAAGAGTTGTCGAGTCTGACCTGGCAGCCCTCGCGAAGAAGATCCAGAGCAAGACCGGCGTAATCTTCGGCCCGGCCTCTATGGTATGCTTCGCAGGCTTCTTCAAGGCTCTCGAAGAGAATATGATCCATCAGGGCGAGACTATCCTGCTGAACATCGGTGAAGGCAGTGAAAGGGCCCGCTGGTTCGCCCGTGAAGTGGAGGAGCTGGCATGAACGTCTGGATCACAGGAGCTTCGTCCGGCATAGGACAGGCCACCGCTTACAGCTTCGCATCGAGAGGTCACAACGTGATCCTCACCGCCCTCGAAGCCCCCGAGCTCTACGCTACTGCTGAAGAATGCAAGAAGAAAGGCGCCCCCGAAGTGAGGACTCTTCCCTTCAACCTTCTTGAGACCAAAGATATTCCGAAACTGGCCGAGGAGGCGTGGAACGCCATCGACGGCGGAGTGGACGTGCTCTACTGCAACGCCGGCATAAGCCAGAGGACCAACGTCATAGACACCGACGAGCCGATGATCCGCAAGATCATGGAGCTGAACTTTTTCTCCCCTGTCCTGCTGGCCAAGGAGATCCTGCCGAGGATGCTGGCAAGGGAGCCCAAGGACGGCATCCGCGGCCAGATAGCAGTGACCACCAGCATCAACGGCCGCTTCGGCTTCCCGCTGCGCTGCACCTACAGCTCTTCGAAGCACGCTCTCTACGGCTTCTTCGAGACTCTCGCCGCTGAATATTACGACCAGGGCATCCGTGTAACAATCGTGTGTCCCGGCCGCGTACAGACCAACATCTCGTTCTTCGCTCTCGAAAAGGGCGGCAAGCAGCACGGCAAGCTCGACGCCGGCCAGGCCTCCGGCCTGACTGCCGACAAAGCCGGCGAGAAGATCTGCAAGGCTATCCTCAAACGCAAGAGGGAGGTGCTCGTAGGCCGCAAGGAACTGCTGATGGTCTACATAAAACGCTTCTTCCCGGGCCTCTGCGCGAAGCTCAGCAGGAAGATAGAACCTATGTAATCAGAATTATCTAAGGACTATTTGATCCTCGACATCAGACGTTCTCCACAGGCGGCTGCATTGTCGAGGATTTCTTGTTCACCCTCGACCTTGCGGTCACGCATGATGATGCGTCCGTCGCAGATCACCGTGTCCACGCACGAACTGTTGGCCGAATAGATGAGATTGGCCTCGAAGTCGTAGTTGGGCGTGAACCAGCTGTTGTTCATGTCGATGAGCACTATGTCGGCCAGCTTGCCTTCGGCTATGACGCCGGCGTTGAGTCCGATGGCCCTGGCGGCATTCTCGGAGCCTATCTTCAGCAGGGTATCCAGCGGGATGGCAGCAGGATTCTTGCGCCATGCCTTCTGCAGCAGAGCGGCGGTCTTGAGAGCCTCCAGCATGTCGAGATTGTTGGAGCTGCCGCAGCCGTCGGTGCCCAGAGTTACATTGGCCCCGGCCGCCATGAGCTCTTCCATCTTGAACTTGTAGCCGCTTGAAATCTTCAGGTTGCTGTTTACGTTATGGACTGCTGTAACGCCGTACTGGCCCATGAGTTCTATATCGTGAGGGGTAAGCCAGAGGCTGTGGGCAGCGATTACCCTGTCGCTGAGCAGGCCAAGATGCTCGACATATTCCACAGGCGTGCAGCCCCATTTCTCCTGAGCATCGATTACCTCCTGCTCGGTCTCGCTCAAATGGATGTGCACCAGCAGCTTGTGCTCCTCAGAGAACATAGCGGCCCAGCGGATGTTGTCTTCGCATACTGTGTAGGGCGCATGCACCGACACTGCAAACATGTTGCGTGAAGACAGCGACTTCGAAGCCTCGAAATCGCGGATCAGAGCCCTTCTCTCCTTCTCGGCCTTAACCATGTCGCCGTTGTCCAGCATGCAGTATGAGTGGACGGCACGGATGCCCATCTCGTCGACAGCCTTCGACGCCACGTCGAGACCCCAGTACATGTCGTTGAAACATGTCGTACCGCTCTTGATCATCTCCAGGCAGGCCAGCTTGTTGCCCCAGTAGAGGATTTCCTTGTCGTACTGAGCCTCTATCTTCCAGATATGCTGGAGCCAGGGCATCAGCGGGGTGTCTTCCTTGGCGCTGCGCGTCATGGTCATGGCAGCGTGGGTGTGCATGTTGATGAGGCCGGGGATGGCGGCCATGCGGCTGCAGTCTATAACTTCGGCCCCGGGGGCTTCGATTGAATCAGCTATTTTCGCTATCAGGTTGCCACGGACAAGGAGGTCGCGCCTGCTGCCGTTGGCATATACGTTCTTGAGAAGTATTTCGTTCATAAATCGCAATTTACTTAAAATTCTTCGGCTTCGCTCAGTCTTGCCGCATATTTTCTCCATTTGTCGAGCAGGGCCTGCATGTCGGCCGGGATCTCGCTGTCGAAGAACACTTCCTTGCGGGTGCGCGGATGGGTAAAGCCAAGAGTCTTGGCGTGCAGGGCCTGACGCGGCATTATTTCAAAGCAGTTGTCGATGAATTG
This sequence comes from Bacteroidales bacterium, assembly GCA_017548725.1. GTDB lineage: Bacteria > Bacteroidota > Bacteroidia > Bacteroidales > UBA932 > Equibacterium. The sequence goes on along the minus strand of JAFYZI010000127.1, from coordinate 499 downwards.
TTTGTATTTAGTGTAAAGGGGGCCTTTCAGCACTCTGTCTCCGCCGTAGCGGTCGTCGTTGAACAGCGGGTGGCCGATGTAGTTCATGTGCACCCTGATCTGATGGGTGCGGCCGGTCTCCAGCTTGCACTCCACTAGCGTCACGTATCCGAAGCGCTCCAGCACCTTGTAATGCGTCACGGCAGTCTTGCCCTGGTCGCCCTCGGGGAAGACCTTGAAGCGCATTCGGTCGTTGGGGTCGCGGCCTATGTTGCCTTCTATCGTGCCGGAATCTTCAGCTACATTGCCCCACACCAGCGCCACGTAGGTGCGCTCTATGGTATGGTAGAAGAACTGCCTGGAGAGGAACATCTGGGCATCCTCGTTCTTGGCCACCAGCAGCAGCCCGGAAGTGTCCTTGTCGATGCGGTGCACCAGGATACCCATGCGGTCATCCTCCCCTTCCGGCCCCTGACTGATGCCGAGATGGTATGCCAAAGCGTTGACGAGGGTACCGGTG
>JAFYZI010000126.1 GCA_017548725.1 Bacteroidales bacterium | reverse complement strand
TGAGCCGCCCGGTGCGCTGGGATTCCGACCACGTGGTGATTATGAACGACGACATCCTCGACCTCTGCAAGGAGATTATCCGCGCCGACGCCCTCGGCCGCGTGCATTTCGGCCTCGACTATTTCGACGCCTCCATCAACCGTATCGGAGCCTATGTGATAGGCGCCCGTTCGGCTCAGAAATGCATGCTCCAGGCCCTTCTCGAGCCTGTGGCCCGCCTCCGCGAATACGAGGAGAGCGGCCGCGGCTTCCAGCGTCTCGCACTGCTGGAAGAGGCCAAGACCCTGCCGTGGAATGCGGTCTGGGACATGTTCTGCCTCCGCAACGAAGTGCCTGTGGGAGAAGATTTCATCCCCGAGATCGAGCGCTACGAGAAAGAAGTTACTAGCAGGAGATAAGCCATGGCCATCTTTATAGGACTTCTGATAATCGCCATAGGCGCTTTCTGCCAGTCGAGCAGCTACGTTCCCATCAACAAGATAAAATCCTGGAGCTGGGAGTCGTTCTGGGCGCTGCAGGGCGTGTTCGCATGGCTGATTTTTCCGCTGCTCGGCGCTCTGCTGGCAGTGCCTGCCGGACATTCACTCTTCGAGGTTTATGCTGCCCATCCGACCGATGCGCTGCTGGCAGCTTTCTTCGGAGTGCTGTGGGGCATAGGCGGCCTGACCTTCGGCCTGTCGATGCGCTACCTCGGCATTGCGCTGGGCCAGAGCATCGCACTCGGCACCTGCGCCGGCCTCGGCACGATCCTGACCCCCATATTCACCGGCCATGCCGGCGACCTCACAGGAGCTGTGATTACCGGAGTGGTGGTGACCATCCTCGGCATCGCTGTAATCGGCATCGCAGGCTCCATGAAGACCAAGGAGCTTGCGGCAAGGGGTGCCCAGAGTACGGTGAAGGATTTCAATTTCAAGAAAGGAATCGCTGTGGCGCTGCTGGCCGGCTTCATGAGCGCCTGCTTCTCGATAGGCCTCGGCTTCGGAGAGAGCCTGACATGGCCCGAGACCAAGGATATCTTCGCCACCCTGCCGGCCACCTTCATGGTAACTCTCGGCGGAGCCATAACCAACCTTGCATACTGTTTCCGCCAGAACACCAAGAACAAGACCTGGAGCGACTACAGGCAGAAGTCGCTGTGGGGCAACAATCTGCTTTTCTGCGCTCTGGCCGGACTGCTCTGGTACACCCAGTTCTTCGGCCTCAGCCTCGGCAAGGGATTCCTCGCCGGAGCGCCTGTACTGCTCACCTTCTCATGGTGCATACTGATGGCCCTGAACGTCACCTTCAGCAACGTATGGGGCATAATTCTCAAAGAATGGAAGGGCTGCAGCCGCAGGACCATCGCGGTGCTGGTGGCTGGCCTCATAATACTCGTATTCTCATCGTTCCTCCCTCAACTGATAGGATAGCAATATGAAATCAATACTCGACACCCGCCCGACGCTGGCGGCTGAAATCTATAAAGTGGCTGAGGTGGCCGGTTATCTCTGGGAAAAGGGATGGGCCGAGCGCAACGGCGGCAATATCACCATCAATGTGACTAACGAGGTGGGCTGCGGCTGCAGTCTGCCTGACAAGGCGCTGGCGGGCCCCTTCGAGATAGGGGAGACGCTGCCGAACCTCAAGGGCTGCTGGTTCTACTGCAAGGGTACCAACCGGCGCATGCGCGACCTTGCCCGCGACCCTATGGCGAACGGTTCTGTCATCAAGATTACCGACGACTGCGCGCACTACTACATTGTGGCTGACACGGTGGTACCGCCGACTTCGGAGCTGCCTTCGCATTTGGCTGTCCACAATTATCTTATCGGCAAGGGGTCTAGCTACAAGGCATGTGTGCACACTCATCCGACTCAGCTGGTGGCCATGAGCCATACTGATGCTTTCTTGAAGAAGGATGTGCTGACGAAGCTGCTGTGGAGCATGATTCCCGAGACGAAGGCTTATTGCCCGCGCGGGCTCGGCATAGTGCCGTACATGCTGCCCGGTTCAAAGGCTCTTGCTGACGCTACCATCGCTGCCATAGATGAGGATTATGACGTCGTCCTCTGGGAAAAGCACGGGGTGTTCGCCATAGGCGAGGATGTCATCGAAGCATTCGACATGATCGACACTCTCAACAAGAGCGCCCTGATCTACCGCGACGCGCGCGCCATGGGCTTCATCCCCGACGGCATGACGGAGTCGCAGATGGCTGAAATCTCAAAAGCTTTTAATCTTCCGAAATAATTATTCGTAGAGCCAGCTGGCGATTATGCCTTTGATTTCTTCCTGAGTGGCGGTCGGGAAGGTGCGGATGCGTGCGCGGTGGCTGCCGGCTGGATCGATGTAGATATGGATGTTCTCGCCGGTGGGCTCGAAGACCCTCACTGAAGACCACGGATCGAACTCGCCGTAGATGAATAACATGCGTGCGTCAGTAGTTTTGAGGAACTTCTTCATCTTCTTCGACAGAGTCTTGTCGAAACGAAGATTGCGGGCGTCCTCAGGCACGAAAATGCGCTCCAGATAACCCTTGGCCGACTTGATGGTGAGAAGTTTCTTGAAAGGCTTCACATCATAGCCGTAGTAGCCGAGCTCATGAGCCGCCATGACAAAGAACGGCGTCGTGTTGCTTTCCTTTTCCCAATAGTCAGGACCGCTGACCTCCACCATGAAATCGAAGATTTCCTTGTCGGAAGCATTGCTTGCAGGAATGTTCTCCACCGGAGTGCCCCACTGCCAGAAAGCGAACGAGAACTCCAGAGCCATCATGTCATAGACTTCGTTCAGAGGGATGCGGTACTCATATTTCTTCTCCTTTACCAGAGCCTCAAGCATTGGAGTGAGGGCCTCGCGGCGTTTCAGGAATTCAGTCTGGAACTCGCGGATAGCCTTGCGGTCAGAGATGCTTCCGCAGAAATCGGCGATGAAAGGCTCGTGGCGTCCGTCTTCACGGCTGCGGCAGAAGGGCCCTACATAAGGAACTGTGATGTCCACGTCGTCAGGGAAGAAGGCGCGGAAGATGGCCGAGTTCTGGCCGCCCTTGCTGATGCCGGTGCCGATCCACTTCTTGGGGAAAACGGTCTTGAGCTCAGTTATCACTCGGTGATAGTCGTTGGCTGCGTTCTCGGCGGTGAGGTACTCCCAGCCTGCGTCCGGCCTGGACTCGAGGAAGTAGCGGTGCTCCACGACCACGTTGTTGAGGTTGAAGAGGACTGCGAGCTCATCTTTGTATGTGGGCCTGGCAGCGTATGCGGCGCCGTAACCTTCAGCCACGAATACGCTGGAAGAGTCCCTGTCGGTGCATCCGACGAACACTCTCTGCAGGAATGTGCCCTTGGAAGGGTCCTTATGGCTTATCGGCTGCTCGAACCAGAGCAGGTATTTATTAGGGAAGGCCTGGCCGCCGTCTATCTTTTCGACTTTCTTGACTGAGGGCAATGCCTCGAAAAGGGCCTGATAATCCTGCGCGAAGAGCATCTGCGAACTGAGCAGGAAGAGAGCGGCGGTAACCGCCAGGATGTGTCTTTTTATCATTGTGGTATGGTGTTTGTCTGTTGCACAAAACTACGGTTTTTAATCGGAACAATCATTATATTTTATTAACTTTGCTAGTTGGTGAACCATTATTTGTTTAATAACCGTACTAACTACTAATAACACTGCAATGAAAAAAGTCATTATTTCTCTGATGTGCGCAATCACTGTTCTTTCAGGTTGCGGTAACATGTCAAATCTTTCTAAGGGCTCTCTGATCGGTGGTGCCGGCGGAGCAGCTGTTGGAGCAGGTATCGGTGCTCTTATCGGTGACGGCAAGGGTGCTGCCATCGGTGCTGCTATCGGTTCAGCAGTAGGTGCCGGCGCAGGCGCCATCATCGGCAACCAGATGGACAAGAAAGCTGAGGAACTGGCAGCTATCGAAGGCGCCAGCGTTGACACTCTCACCGACGTCAACAACCTCAAGTCAATCAAGGTTACTTTCGACAGCGGAATCCTCTTCCCTCACAACGGAACTTCACTGAGCAAGGCTTCTAAGGACGCTCTCGAGAAATTCGCAACTACCATGGCCGACATGCCGGAGACTGACCTTACTATCCAGGGCCACACCGACAACACAGGCACCAGGGAAGTTAACGACAGGATCTCTCTCAAGAGGGCAGAGTCAGTAAGCGAGTACCTCCAGAAATGCGGTATGAAAGACGACCGCTTCACTGTTGAAGGTCTGGCTTATGACTATCCTGTAGCTTCTAACGACACTGCAGAAGGCCGCGCACAGAACCGCCGCGTAGAGATCTACATCACTGCCAACGAGCAGATGATCGCTGACGCAGAGAAAGCTGCCAACTAATTGACTTACTTTTAAATACCCGAAAGAAATGTTCAATACTGCATACTGCTCCGACAAGTACCAGTACACCATGGGAAAGTCCTACTTCCAGAGTGGGATGAAAGACAAGATCGCTGTCTTCAACCTCTTCTACCGCACTGCGCCCGACAATAACAACTGGGCTGTGGTTTCCGGTGTCGAGGAAGTTCTTCAGATGATCTCGGGTCTGGGCAAGATGGATGAGCGTTTCTTCGAGTATCTTCTTCCCGGCGACGACTGTGCGGAATACCGCAAGATGCTCGCCTCAATGAAATTCACAGGCAATGTATACGCAATGAGGGAGGGCGAGATCGCCTTCCCTCGCGAGCCTGTGATTATTGTTGAAGCTCCGCTCATAGAGGCTCAGGTGCTGGAGACGCCCATGCTGTGTATCATGAACCACCAGATGGCCGTCGCGACCAAGGCGTCGCGCGTCACCAGGAGCACCGCCAGGCCGGTGAGCGAGTTCGGCTCCCGCAGGGCCCATGGCCCATGGGCGGCAATATACGGCGGCAAGGCAGCCATCATCGGCGGCTGCGCCAACAGCTCCAACATCCTTTCCGCCGACATTTTCGGATTCCAGTCAAGCGGAACCATGGCTCACAGCTACGTCACTTCGTTCGGAGTGTCGGTAGCCAGCGAGTTCAAAGCGTTTGACACATATATCAAGACTCATCGCGGTGAGGGGCTGATCCTCCTCATCGACACTTTCGACACCCTCAAGTGCGGTCTGCAGAATGCCATCCGCGCCTTCAAGGCCAACGGCATCGACGACTCGTATCCCCAGGGCTACGGCGTCCGTCTCGACAGCGGTGACCTGGCATACCTCTCTCAGGAATGCCGCGCTGAGCTCGACAAGGCCGGCCTTGCGAAATGCAAGGTGTTCGCCACCAACTCTCTCGATGAATATCTCATCCCGGAGCTGGAGCGTCAGGGTGCCGCTATCGATTCATACGGAGTCGGAGACGCCATCGCCACCAGCAAGCACAATCCTTGCTTCGGCAACGTCTACAAGCTTGTGCAGATCGACGACCAGCCGGTGCTCAAGCGCTCCGAGGACATTGTGAAGCTGATCAACCCCGGCTTCCAGATTACTTACCGTATCATCCAGAACGGTTCCTTCAAGGCGGACGTCACCTGTCTGCGCGGAGGATCCTTCGAGAAGAAACTCCTCGCAGCTGAGGAGATCACCATACGTGCCGAGTTCGACGACACGCGCCACACCACCTACAAGGCCGGCAGCTATGAGGTCAGGCCTCTGCAGGTGCAGATGATAAAGGACGGTGTGGCTTCGCCCGACACGAGGAGCATTGTGGAGCGCAGGCAGTATTACCTCGACAATCTTGCGTGCCTCAATCCCACCCAGAGAAGGCTCATCAATCCCCACTACTACAAGGTGGATATTTCCGATGACCTCTACGATTTGAAAATGAACCTTATCAACAACATAATAAAAGAGATAGATGATTTCAGCCATAGCCAAGACTGACCTGACCGCCATAATTCTGATCGACATGCTCTATGATTTCATAGACGGTACGGTCGCGTGCGAGGGTGCTGAAAACGCCGCCCGCAGGGCTGCTGCTTTCATAAACAACAATCCCAAGCTGAAAGCCTATTACGTGGTCGACACCCATCCTTCAAACCACTGCTCTTTCAAGGAGTACGGCGGCGGGTGGCCTGTCAACTGCGTTCAGGGGACTCGCGGAGTCACCATACATGCTGCATTCTATTCTCTTGCAAGTTTCGACAACCATCCTCAGGCCGACAATATCTATCGCAAAGGCATGGCTGCCGATGACGAACGTTATTCTGCAATAGGAGCCGAGACTGCTTTCGGCGGCAGACTGTTCAAGGTGATTCCCAAGAAAGTGATCGTGTGCGGCAATGCCGCCGAGTACGGCATTAAGGAGACTTGTGAGGATCTGATAGAGAAAGGTCACGACGTCACAGTCCTCGACGATGCCATCGGCTATGTCACTCGTGAAGGTTACGAGGAGACTGTCGCTGCATTGCGCGAGAAAGGCGTTAGATTCATCACCGCCGTCAAATATGATTGATGAGGTTCCGCCGGCTCATATCCATATTATTTGCCGTAGCGGCCTTTTCGCTGGCTGCACATGCGCAGGACGCTGCTGAAGCTGTTCCGGACAGCTCTGCTGCAAAGCCTGCCTATGTCGTGGACAGCGTATTCCAGGCCAAGTTCGACGCTATCCTCGACAGCATCTATGCCGAGCAGAACTATCTGATGTCAGCTGCCGACAGTTCGATTTACGTGCCGTGGCGTGACACTGTCGTTTACAAGATAGATTCGACCCGGCTGGCGAAGCTGACCCGTCCGGCTGCTGACTCTGTGGCCGTGGATTCAACAGCAGTCGAACCAGCTGCAGTCGACATCGTTCCTGCCGATTCCGTCGCGCTGGCTATCCCGAAATACACCGAAGAGGAGCTCAAGGCCGCCATGGTCAAGGATGATGTGGCCACCAAGCTGCTGAGGGATTCCCTGGACGTGCTGTACAATTCTTTCTGGCAGAACGACACCATCTCCATGCCTCTGATGGATTCCCTGATGCGGGCATATTCAGAATCTCTGGGCTCGAACCTGCCTGATGCCAAGGACATCAAGAGGGCGATCAAGAAGAACAAGCAGGACTACCGAGACAGCGTAATCCAGCACACGCCCCGTATCCTGGAGACCTTCGTCGTGCCTGACTCCCTCTATTACAAGCAGATGCTCATCTGGACCCACAGCCAGTTCACCAACGACATCGCGCTGCAGGAGCGGGACACTTCATGCAACTATAATTTCTACGACAACCCTGCGTTCAAGGACGACGCGGATGCGACATATCTGGGAGTAATGGGCTCCGCACTCCAGCGGACCAACTACTTCAAGCGGGAGAGTTTGAAGGAGGCCAGCTTCTTCGACCCGTATCTGATCTATACCTATACCCCGGAGACTCTCCCGATGTATAACACAAAGAGTCCTTTCACCGAACTTGCATACTGGGGCAACCCGTTCAGCAGCAAGCAGAAAGAGGAGTCGAGCGTGAATCTTCTGTCTACCCAGAACATAACCCCGTCGCTCAACCTCACGCTGCTGTACCGTCAGTTCGGCGGCACGGGCGACCTCTCCAACTCGAAGACCAATGTGAGGACCTCGGAGATAGGTCTGAACTACCTCGGCAAGAGGTATGAGATGAACGCGGCCTACCTTGCGACGCGTGTGAAGAACAGCGAGAGCGGAGGTGTGTCGGACGTTTTCTGGGTGAGGGATACCACCATCGATACCAAAGCCATCAACGTCAATCTCCAGAAGGCTGAGAATCTCCTCAAGAGAAGGACAGTCTTCATCACCCAGAGTCTCTCGATACCGATGAACTTCCTGCGCAAGGACCGTGACAGTCTGGCCCTGGGGCAGGGGACGGTGGCATACCTTGGCCACAGCATGGAGTTCTCGAAGTATTCGAAAGTTTATACCGACGAGATTTCGACTTCCGACAAGGTCGGCAGGGCTTTCTATTTCGACCAGTTCAACATCAGCAATACGGCGAGCCACGACTCCGTCAGCGTCCGCAATTTCGACAACAAGGTGTTCCTGACGCTGCAGCCTTTCGCCAACGACGCTCTGCTGTCGAAGGTTACGGCAGGAGCGGGCTATCAGCTGCTGAGCTATTACGGCTTCCGGCCGGAATATTATATCAAGGGCAACAAGAACCAGAATTCCCACAACACTTATGTCTACGGCAAGGCGCAGGGCATGCTGAAGAAATATATCTCCTGGGATGCTTTCGGAAGGATATATACTTCCGGTTATTTTCTGGGTGACCTGAAGCTTGCGGCGAATCTGGCCCTGTCGCTGTATCCTATCCCGGACGGCATCCACCTCAAGCTGCACGGCGAGATGGACATCAAGGAGCCGGACTTCTACCAGCAGAATCTTTTCTACAACCACCATCAGTGGACGAACTCGTTCATAAAGACCAAGACGACGAAACTCGAGGCTGCTCTTGAAATCCCTCATACGAAGACAAAGGCTTCTGTCGGCTATGCCCTGATTGATGACCTGATTTATTATGACGAGACTTCTACCGTGAAGCAGGCTGCTTCGCCGGTTCACACTATGGCCGTGGCTCTCGAGCAGAATC
>JAFYZI010000125.1 GCA_017548725.1 Bacteroidales bacterium | reverse complement strand
CGTTGTTCTCATCGAGAGTTGAAGAGGTGAAACCCTTGTTCATGCCGAGCGAAGGGTTCATCCTGCTCACGATGGTTATGTTGTCGGAGGGGTACTCGTCCTTGATGCGTATGCCGGTGATAATCTTTGTCGGGCCGGTGGTGTATGCCTTCACAACATACCACGACAAGCCGAGGTTGACATAGTTATCTTCTTCGGTAATATATGCCAGAGGTGTGTTGTAGAGATTGTCGTTGCTCATGAAGTGCAGACGGTACCACAGCGGCGCCACGTCGACTTCATCGTTGCTTATGGAGAACTCGTTGACCCACGACTGCAGGGTGTCGGCATTGTAGCGGTAGAGAACCATGTCGTCGGGGAAGCCGGGAAGCAGTATCCACTGGTCGACCGGCATATCCTGCACCTGACGGACGTAGCGCTCCATCTGCCTCTGCTTCTTGACAAGACGCCTTTCAACCCTGGCGGTCTGCCTTGCGTCGATGCGCTGGGCCACCGGGGGTATCAGCGACAGCAGGAATGCCAGCAGAGCTGTCACGGCGAACAAGATGGTAATGTGTCTGGCGTCGGCCTTCATTCGTGGTGGTAAGGTTCCCCTTCAATTATGGTAAATGCCCTGTACAGCTGCTCCAGGAATATCAGCCGTACCATCTGGTGCGAAAATGTCATCCTTGAGAGAGACATCATACCGTCGGCCCTGTCGTAGACCTTCTTGCCGAACCCCATGCTTCCTCCGATGACGAACACTATATTCCTGGAACTGTGGGCGAACTTTTGCTCCAAATGTTGTGCCCAACTGCTCGAAGTGAACTCTTTTCCCCTTTCATCCAGCAGGATGCATTCGTCCGTGGCGGACAGGTTCTTGAGGATGAGCTCCGCTTCGCGGTCCTTCAACTGCTCCTTGCTGAGGCTCCTGACACCCTTCAGGGCAGGAATCGTCACAAGTTCGAAACGGCAGTAGTGGTCAAGTCTGGCACGATAGATGTCAATCCCCTCGCACAGGTATTTTTCTTCAGTTTTGCCGACAACTATCAACTTGATCGTCATTTCGGAAGGATTTACAGCATTAGTTCATGCAAATTTAAGATATATGGCTTGATTTTTGTTAAATTTGCGGCGTTGAATTAATCACAACGATGAGAAATTTTGTTTTATATGTAGCACTCGCGCTTTTTGCCGCTCCGGTTGCAGCATCTGCCCAGAATACTAATCCTATCCAGATGCAGCTGCAGCCCGGCCAGTCTATGATGCAGTCAGGCAGCCAGCAGAATCAGTCGCAGGCCGCTACAGATGTTTTCACCTCAATTGGTAAATACATTGAATCAGGAGATGCCGAGAAGCTCTCAGCATGGTTTGCAGACAATCTCGAGCTTGACATCACAGGCTCAGTCAACAGCTGCACCCGCAGCCAGGCCAAGCTCATCATGAAGAATTTCTTCAACAACAACACTCCCAAGAAATTCACCATTATCCATAAGAGCGGCCGTCCGCCGATGTCATACGCGGTTGGCAGCCTGAGCGCCGGCGCGGAAAAGTTCAGGGTTATCATCTATGTCCGCACAGATGACGGCAAGAACTCCATCCAGCAGCTTCGCATCGAAAAAGATTAAACCATGCATCGATTCATAACAATGATAGTGGCGGCCCTGGCGGTCGTCACTTCTTGTAATAACAAGACTCCCGACCCGGTGGCTGCCGCCATCGAGGCCGCTGCAATGAAAGACACCCAAGGCGACTACACTTTCCGCATCTACGACCTGGCGAAGATCGACTCCACGACCTTCCGCACCGAATTCGAGCACCGCAAGGATGTCTTCCGCCTCAAGCAGCAGACCGAGGAGAAGCTCTACTGGAGATACAACGCCGAAGGTAAGCCCAAAACAGCTGAAAGCCACCGCCAGGCCATGGAGAAGGCCAAAACCAATCTGGACCTCATGGATTATCTGGAGAGGGAAATGGGAGCCCGCATCGACGACGTCGCCTACTACGACTATGTCTTTTCCGGCTACTCTGAGACCAAGGAAGGCCGCATGACCTACGACAAGGTCTATGTTACCGTCACTCCGGATTACGAGGTTCTGACGATGACCGCCAACCAGAGAGACCTCCACAAAGGCACAGGCCGGGTAATCCCAGGCTACGTCGAAGGAGTCTCCGCGGAGCTTCTGGAAGAATAGAAAAAAGGCGGTCCCGGTAAGGAGCCGCCTTTTTCGCTACTAAAAACTTGATGCGTTTTATCTTACGCGCTCGCCGTAGCTGCGGTCAACGGTGTTGACCCTGATCTTGTCACCCTGATTGATGAAGAGCGGAACCATGATCTCGGCGCCGGTCTCGAGGGTGCAGGCCTTGAGCGCATTGGTAGAAGCGGTATCACCCTTTACTGCAGGCTCGGTGTAGGTAACTTCGAGTTCCACATAGGTCGGCAGCTCGCAGGTGAGGCATCTCTCTTCGTCAGCCTGGAAAACCATCTCCACCTGCTGGCCTTCTTTCATGAGGTCTGCATTTTCAATCATATCGAAACCGAGATGAACCTGCTCGAAAGTCTCCACGTGCATGAAGTTGAAACCATCTTCATCCTTGTAGAGGAACTGGTAAGGCCTGTGCTCGACAGTGATGACGTCGATCTTCTCACCGGCGCTGTAGGTCTTTTCGAGGATCCTGCCGTTTTCGAGATTGCGGAGTTTGGTCTTCACGAAAGCCGGACCCTTGCCGGGTTTGACGTGTTGGAACCATACGATAGAACACGGCTTGCCGTTGAAATCAAGACAAAGACCGTTTTTGAAGTCAGCAGTTGTTGCCATATATTCTTGTTTATTGTTTGTTAATGATATTATTCTGCAAATGTATATATAATTCTTCCAATTGCCAACGGGGAGTTGATGTGGCGCCGCAAATGCCTACGCTGTCTCCGTCGCGGAAAATGTCGGCCGGCACCTTGCCGTCCTCCACCCAGTATGTGCGGCTGTTGTGCTTGAGGCAGAGGTTGTAGAGCACGTTGCCGTTGGAGCTCTCTCGTCCGCTCACGAAGAGGATCACGTCGTGGGAGGCGGCGAAGCTGGCAAGGGCCGCATGCCTTCCGGCCACCTGCCGGCAGATGGTGTCGAAAGACTCGAACTTGCCGGAGCATTCCTCGCTCCTGCGGCGGCATTCCTCAGTCAGTGCGGCGTATTCTTCAGTGTCCTTTGTGGTCTGGGAGAAGAGG
>JAFYZI010000124.1 GCA_017548725.1 Bacteroidales bacterium | reverse complement strand
CTGAAGGCCAGAGGCGGATATGAAGTCAGCATCAGCTGGAAAGACGGCAAAATGACTTCCTGCGAGATCAAGTCGGAATTCGGCAAGCCGTTCACTGTCCGCTACGCCGGCAAGACCCGCGACTTCACCCTCCCCGCCGGCAAAACCCTCAAGCTCGGAGCGGAGCTGTAACAGGTCGCTTCCTTTATATGCGGATACTGGCCGCCTCCCGCCCGCCTGTGGAGAATGAGTACGGCAGGTCGTCGGGGGCGGTGCCGCGCTTGTAGTTGGGCTCCGCGGACATGCGGACCTTGACGGTGCCACCGCGGATAAGGTCGAAGTGGTCGAAATAGTTCTTCGTGTAAGGCTTGCCGCGGAAGGTCATCGCGTCGATGTAGAAATTGTCCGGGCCGTTGTCCGGAGCGTCTATGGTCAGGTCGTTGCCGTTCTCGAAATGCAGGACAGCCTTCTTGAACAGCGGAGTGCCGATTATGTACTGGTTGGCGCCGGGAGCGACGGTATAGAATCCGAGGGCCGAAAGCACATACCAGGCCGAAGTCTGGCCGTTGTCTTCGTCGCCGCAGTAGCCGTCCGGAGTGGCGCTGTAGAGCTTGTCCATGGTCTCTCGTACCCAGTACTGGGCCTTCCAGGGCTCTCCCGCGTAATCATACAGATATATCATGTGCTGCACCGGCTGGTTGCCGTGAGCGTAGTTGCCCATGTTCATCACCTGCATCTCGCGGATCTCGTGGATTACGCCGCCGTAGTAGCTCTCGTCGAAGAGCGGGGGTACCGTGAACACAGAATCCAGCATCGTCACGAAATTGTCGCGGCCGCCCATCAGGTCGATGAGCCCCTGAGGGTCGTGGAAGACACTCCAGGTGTAGTGCCAGCTGTTGCCTTCGGTGAATGCGTCGCCCCATTTCAGCGGAGAGAACGGCGACTGGAAGCTGCCGTCGGCATTGCGGCCGCGCATCAGGCTGCTCTCCTTGTCGAACACGTTGCGGTAGTTGAGGGCGCGCTGGGCATACAGCTGCACCTCCTCGTCCGGCCTTCCCAGTGCCTTTGCCAACTGCCAGATGCACCAGTCGTCGTATGCATACTCCAGCGTGCGGGCCACACTCTCGTTGATGCCCACATCGTAGGGCACATATCCCAGTTCGTTGTAATACTGCCATCCAAGGCGGCCTGTAGAGCGCACTGTGGGATGCACAGCGTTGCTGCCGTGGAGCAGACCTTCGAACATCAGCTCGGGCTCGGCCACCCTCAGACCTTTCATGTAGGCGTCGGCCAGCACGGCGGCTGAGTTGTTGCCGACCATGCAGCTCCGGTGGCCCGGTGAAGCCCACTCGGGGAAGAAACCGCTCTCCTTATAGACATTGATCAGCCCCTCCTGCATCTGCAAAGCCTCGCCGGGATACATCAGGTTGAGGAAGGGGAACAGACTGCGGAAGGTGTCCCAGAAGCCGGTGTCGGTGTACATATAACCCGGCAGCACCTCGCCGTTGTACGGGCTGTAGTGCATCACCTGGCCGTCGGCCGTAATCTCATAGAACTTGCGGGGGAACAGCAGGGCGCGGTAGAGGCATGAGTAGAAGGTGCGCATGTTGTCGACGTTCTCGCCGCTTACCTCGATGCGGCCCAGCACATCGTTCCAGGCCTGCTTGCCGGCGGCAGCAACCTCGTCGAAGCTCATGTCGCCGAGCTCCTTCATGTTCTGGAGGGCCTGCTCGCCGCTTATGAAAGATGACGCCACCTTCGCATGCACCGTCTCGCCCTTTGAAGTGGCGAAGCCTATCACGGCGCCGGCGTGCGAAGCCTCGGCCGCCAGCACGCCTTCGGAGAGCTTGCCGTCAGCAAAGGTCGCCATGTATGTGAAAGGCTTGTCGAACTCGATAACGAAGCTGTTGCGGAAATTCTCCGGCACTCCGCCCCGGTTCATGGTAGAATAACCCACGATCTTGCGGTCGGAGACAATCTCGATGCCCGAGCCGCCGGTCACCGCGTCGATGACCACGAAAGCGCTGTCGGTCTCGGGGAAAGTGAAACGGAAGATGGCCGCCCTCTCGGTCGGAGCTATCTCGCAAGTGACATCATGCTCTGCCAGATAAACGCTGTAATAATATGGCTTGGCTATCTCGCTCTTGTGCGAGAACCAGCTTGCGCGCTCATTCTGGTCGAAGGCCGGAGTTCCGGTCACAGGCATAATTGCGAACTGGCCGTAGTCTCCGATCCACGGGCTGGGCTGGTGAGTCTGCTTGAAGCCGCGGATCTTGTTGTCGGTATAGACATACGCCCAGCCGTCGCCTGTGCGGCCGGTCTGGGGAGTCCAGAAGTTCATGCCCCATGGCAGGGCGATGGCGGGATAAGTGTTGCCGGTTGAAAGGGCGTGGGTCGACATCGAGCCCACGAGCGGATTTACATACTCGACAAAATCCACTTTCTCCGGCGCACTGCACGCTGCCAGAAGCGACAGCAGCAGTGCCGGCATCAATCTTTTCATAAAACGATAATTACTTGGTCCTGATAACAACCACGCCGTTTGCTCCGCGCGAACCGAAGCCCTCGCCGTCTTTCAGGATCTCGACGCTCTTGACGTCATAGATGCTGACGTCAAGGACAGAGCCGATCTCCTGGTTGTTCAGCAGTATCATTGCATTGTTGTTACCCGTCAGAGAGCGCTGGCCGCGGATGCTCACGCTGCCGTCCGAACTGACGTTGACATTCGGCACAAGCGCGTTGAGAGCTTCCGCCAGGTCGGTGAAACCTTTCAGGTTCTCCTCCGTCAGACCGGATGCACCTCCGGTGTATTCACGTCTCTTGACATACATGAATCCGAAATCCACGAGTTCGTCATCCTGAGATGCGCTCCACTCGTCGGTATTCTCTGAAGCCATGACTATCCTCAGACTCTTGGCATCACCCACCTCGACTTCATGGGTAAGCTTCTTGATGGTGAAGACAAGGGTGTCCTGAGGAGTGAGGTTGGTCAGGCCGAAACGGCCCTTCTTGTCTGTGCGGGTGTAACGGTTAGTGTTCTTTACCTCGACCTTGACATTCTTGATGCCTTTGCCGGTCATATCAACGAGAAGTCCATTGAACGGCACCGCCTCGGAATT
>JAFYZI010000123.1 GCA_017548725.1 Bacteroidales bacterium | reverse complement strand
TGGGTTCGAGTCCCACCTGGCACCCAAACATACAAGTCACCGAATTCTCGGTGACTTTTATTTTTGGATGCCCTTTCCACCCTCTGTCGCTTCGCGACATCCCCCTCAAGGGGGTAATGCCGGAACCTGCTTCGCAGAACCCGGGTGGCTCCGTGGTTCGTGTCCTTCGGACACATCCCACACTCCGCCACGGCGGCTGATGCCGCCCTGATAACTGCTGTCGTTGGATGCAAAGCATCCTCCTTTTGTGACATCTCCTGTTATAGTAAAAAGTGTTAGATTTGAAGACGTATTTGGATGTGTCTGGTGTTTATATGGTATAGATCAATTAAAAGGACGCAACAATGAAATCTTATAAAGTGACGCTGTTATTCATAAGCCTGCTTATGCTGGTCGGATGCGAAAAAACGTCGCCAGATGGATTGGAAGGCCGATGGAAACCTGTATACGCCCGCATTAGTTATGAAGATGGCGTATCCACATATAATTGTGATGGCCCCGTCGACGAACACGGAAGCATCATAATGCTGCGTGTAGGCATCCAGCACCCGGATGTGAAATATGAAGAGCCTATAACCATTACGGGAATACGCTTTTTCAAGAAAAACGGTGAGGATGTTTTCATCACCTTCTTCATGGATACTCCAGGGAAAGATATTGGGAAGCCGCTCAAGTATAAGATTGAAAACGGGAAGCTCTTCCGCGAATGGCCGAACGGGGCCTTCATCGACTGCGATCCCGATTTCCTCAACGAAGGCTCCGGGATCTTCGACGAAGGTGCTCCCATTTATTTTATGGGTAATGGGCAGGTAAAAATCGGTGACATCACTTTCCAAAGAATGTAATTCTTCTGCCGATACCTTCTATCGCAATCCGCCATCTCATTTTTGTGCCACAGAATGAATGAAACAGGCTCGTCATCAATTCTGTGGCCAGTTTTTGCCAGAAAACCCGTGTTTTGTGGACACAGAATGAACAAATGGGCACTCTCATCCATTCTGTGGCCATGCAGCGAAAAATGTCGCCGGGCATGGGCAATGCAGACTCCGGCCCGCTCCAATTGCAAGGTATTGCGTATTGTGTAATAATGTGTAACTTCGGCGCCGTTTTTTCCCCTAAGATGAAAATGAGAAGATCTATAAAAGTAGCAGTCCTTGCCACCTTTGCGGTCATTACTTTAGTTTCCTGCGGAAGGACTTCCAGCCTGGCAGTACAAGACAATTCATTCAAGGCTATGCTGGCCTCATTGGACTGGGGAAAAGACACCTGCTATGTGTACGGACACAAGACGCCCGACGCTGACGCCGTGTGCTCCTCGCTCGCTTATGCCGAGCTGATGCGCAGCCTGGGCTACAACTGCGTGGCGAAGGTGAGCGGCAAGACGAACAACGAGACCAATTTCATAAGCTGCTTCTTCGGCTTCGAGACACCGGCCTTGAAGACTTCGGTCGCACCAGGCACCAGACTCATCGTCACTGACCATGAAGAGTATCTTCAGAGCGTCGACGGCGCCCGCGACTGCCGCATCCTCCAGATTGTCGACCATCATCAGGAAAGCGACATGGCAACACCCCGCGTGCCCTTCATCCGCAGGGAAACGACAGGATCCACCTGCACAATCGTCTGGGAACTCTATCAGGAAGCCGATGTGCCGGTCAACGACGAGATGGCGCATGTCATGCTTGCAGGCATACTCAGCGACACCCACAATCTCGGAAAGGCAAACACTACCCACAAGGACTCCCTCGCATGGTTCTCTCTCACCGGACAGCTGCGCCTGAGCCCCGACAGCGTAGCCGTCATCAGCCGCGCGATGGACGAAGCTCTTTCCGATTTCGACGGGATGAGCGACTATGACATCTTCGTTTCAGATTATAAGGACTACGACATGAGCGGCGTACCTGTAGGCATCGGCTATATCGAATGGCGGGACTATGACATTATGGACGCTTTCATCGACCGCATGCTGGCCACCATGCCCGGAGCGATGCTTGAGAAAGACCGCGAGATGATGTTCTGCATAGTAACCCGCTATGCTCCGAACCCCGATCCGGCATCTCTGCAGAAGGAGCTTCAGATCGGCACCTATGTCCTGTACAGCGGCGAAGGCACCCGCCAGATTGCCGAACAGGCTTTCGGCGCCAGCCTCCGCGACGGCGTATGCTACAAAGAAGGACGCCTTGGCCGCAAAGGCGACGTCGTTCCCCCTCTCACCGCACTTATCGGCAAATAGAATCTAAAGCGTCGGCTTTACCGGGATTATCGTGCCGTCAGGATTGAAATACATCCTGTCGATGCAGACTTCGCGGTTGTAGCCGCCTGACAGGCCCATTTTTATGCCCTCTGGACGGGTGAAACGGTGGTAGACCATATACCACTCGCCGGTGCCCGGCTTGTTGATGGCAGAATTGTGGCCCGTGCCGAAGATCTGGAGCGAAGGATCCTGCTGGAGAATTATCTGCTCCTCAACCTTTGCCGGCTTGCCGTTACGGACGAACTCCGTGGGCGAGTCGGAGATCAGATATCTTATGCAGTACCGTGCAGAACGGGTGATGTTTTCCGACCACATGAAATAATAAAGGCCGTTCCGCTCGAACACGTAGGTCCCTTCCAGATAATGGTATTCACCTATCCTCGAGCGCGGGATAAGCTCGTGCATGGTGCCCGGGACGAGCGAAACCATATCGTCGGCAAGCTCCGCCATCCAGAGATACGAATTGCCCCAGTAGAGATAATACTTTCCGGTCGCAGGGTCGCGGAATACGTCAGGGTCGATGACCTGATTAGGGGATCCTATCTCTTCCTGACTGAGGAGAGGGCGGCCCAGCGCATCGCGGAAAGGCCCTTCGGGACGGTCTGCGACAGCAACGCCCACGCTCTTGTTGGCGACGAAATAATAATAGTATTTATACTTCTTCCCGACTTTCTTCTCTATGATGCAGGGCGCCCACGCATACTCCTTGCCCCAGTTCAGATCCTGGAGGTCGAGGATCACTCCTTCATCCTTCCAGTTCACCAGGTCGGCTGAGCTGAAGCATTTGAAATCGTGGTTGTGCCATCCGAATTCCCCGTCGGTCGTAGGATAAATATAGTATCGGCCGGTCTGCTCGCTGTAAAGCACCTCAGGGTCGGCGTGCAGGCCGGGGAAGACCGGATTGCGTACTGAGCGGGCCAGATGAAGCGGCTCCGCAGCGTCGCTCCAGGCCTGAAGACGTTTGTACTCAGTCTCGCTCAGGCGCAGGAACGAACCTGCTTCAGTGCCGTAAACACCTTCAAGATATTGAGGACGCCTCATCTGCGTGAAGCTGTCGTCAGCGCTGACGATGCGGTAGCCGTCCGTCAAGCCGCTGTCGGGGCAAACGTATCCGACCTGCCAGCCCTGGGCCCCGGCGAGGCGGAAGACTGCAGGCGCCTCCACTACCCTGCTGCCTTCAGGAGCGAATGACTCCGGAGCAGACCATCTGCCGGTGAGCGACTCAGCCTTGGAGACCAGTATACCCGGCCCGCCATTCTCCTCCTTGAGCAGAGCGCACCAGCCTCCTTCCGGAACGGGTGAGATTGCAGCATCCTTGATGCCGAAGCCCCAGTCTGCCAGCATCTGAGGCTCAGACCATGCAGACAGATTCCTGTCGCCATGCATTCCGAACATGCTCATGTGAGCTGTCTTAGCAGGATCGAGCATGGGAAAATACACCATATATCCTCCGTCAGATCCGTAAGAGGCATCCCAGATAATCTTCGCATCCCCAATCCGGCTGCCGGCCGGCAGGATCAGAGTAATGACACGGTCCCAGGAAAGGAGGTCGTCGCTCCGGAAGATGTCGATGCTTGCGCTGCCGCAGCGGGCCACCATCAGAAAGCCTCCGTCATGAGCACGGCAGACGAACGGAGCGCTGCCATTTACTGTTCCTTTGACATCAGCTGGGAATATCGAGTCGCCGCAGAGCAGGTCGTGGAAATGGATGCCGTCCTGAGACATCGCATAGGCTGTCCAGCCGCCGTGAGCTGACTTATGGCAATAGAGATATCCGAAGGTGTCGTCGTCCGAAAGTTCGGGATTGCCGAACAGGGGCTGCGCCGACATGAACTGACCGGCTGCAATCAAGAGGAAAATGAGGAAATGCTTCATAGCTGACGGTGTATTCAGTATGTTCCAAAGTTACAAACTTTTCAAAGACTTTATTTGCCAAACAATTGCTGCTGTCAACTCTTTTGGTTAACTTTAAAGGATTATTTTCGAAAACCAATTATTTCCTCTATGAAAAAGATACTTTTACTCGCAGTTGCGCTTCTGACAACTGCCACAGCCTTTGCCCAGCCTAAGCTGACGAAGGACAACATCGACGAAGTCATCAAGGCCATGACCCTGCAGGAGAAAGCCACTCTCCTCGTTGGCGGCAGCCGCGCCGCTATCGTGAACGGCGTTACCTCAGGAACCACTTCCATGGTGGACGGTGCTGCCGGAAGGACCCGCGCCATCGACCGCCTCGGCATTCCCGCCACCGTGCTGGCTGACGGCCCTGCCGGACTGCGCATCAGCCCGACCCGCAGAGACACCGACCAGACATTCTACTGCACCGCATTCCCCGTAGGCACTTCGCTCGCTTCCAGCTGGGACATCGCACTGGTGGAAGAGTTGACCACCGCAATGGGTCAGGAAGTCCGTGAGTATGGAGTCGACGTGCTCCTCGCCCCCGGCATGAACATCCACCGCAATGTGCTCTGCGGCCGTAACTTCGAGTATTTCTCAGAGGATCCGCTGGTCAGCGGAAAGATGGCTGCAGCATACGTCCGCGGCATCCAGAGCAACGGCGTCGGCACATCCATCAAACACTTCATGGCCAACAACCAGGAGACCAACCGCAACATGAACGACGCTCTCATCAGCCAGAGGGCCCTCCGCGAGATCTATCTGAAGAACTTCGAGATCTGCGTGAAGGAAGGCAAGCCCTGGACAGTGATGTCATCATACAACCAGATGAACGGCCAGTTCACCCAGCAGAACCGCGAGCTGCTCACCACCGTCCTCCGCGAGGAATGGGGCTTCGACGGCATCGTGATGACCGACTGGGGTAACAAGGAAGGCACAGTGAAGGCCGTCAATGCCCAGAACGACCTGATGGAGCCTGGTGCAGAGTCTGAGATCGAGCGCATCATCAAGGGCGTGCAGGACGGCACGATCTCTCAGGCCGACCTCGACCGCAACGTCCGCAACATGCTGGAATACATCGTCCGCACTCCCCGCTTCGCTGGCTACAAGTTCTCCAACAAGCCTGACCTGGCTGCTCATGAGGCTCTCGTCCGCAAGGCCGCAACCCAGACCATGGTGCTGCTGAAGAATGACAACGCAACCCTGCCTTTGAAAGGCAATGAGAAAGTCGCCCTCTTCGGTCTGACTTCATACGACATGATCCCGGGCGGTACCGGTTCCGGCGCTGTCAACAAGAAATATGTCCGCAGCCTCAAGGAAGGCCTCGAGATGGACGGTTTCAAGGTTGACGCAGACCTCGCCAACCTCTATGACAAATATGTGGACTACCAGAATGCCGCTCAGCTGCGTACAGCCGGCGGCGGTGGAATGTGGGGCCGCGCCCCTCTGGCCGAGATGGAAGTGCCCGAGGCTTATGTGACCCGCGAACTTGCCGCAACTGACGTGGCCATCATCACCATCGGCCGCAACGCCGGCGAGGGTGCCGACCGCAAGGCCGTGGCCGGCGACTGGGCTCTGACTGCCAGCGAGCGCGCCAACCTCGAAGCTCTCTGCAGCGCTTATCACGCAGAAGGCAAGAAAGTTATCGTAGTGCTGAACATCGGCGGCGCCATCGAGACTGCTTCATGGAAACACATGCCAGACGCCATCCTGCTCGCATGGCAGCCCGGCATGGAAGCCGGCGCTTCGATTGCCGACGTACTCTGCGGCAAGGCCAACCCTTCAGGTAAGCTCGCCACAACCTTCCCCATGAATTTCTTCGACAGCCCGTCATCTCGCGACTTCCCGTATAACTACACCCGTCCTCAGAACAACAACCAGTTCGGCGGCATGGGCGGCCCTGGCGGAAGACAGCCCCAGCCTGTGAAGGATGTGGACTATACTGAATACAGGGACGGCATCTGGGTAGGCTACCGCTACTTCGAGACTGCCGGCAAAGAGGTTTCTTATCCTTTCGGATTCGGCCTCTCATACACCACCTTCGAATACAGCAAACCCGTAGTCAAAGCCACTGCCAACGGCTTCACTGCCACCATCACAGTGCGCAACACCGGCAAGGTAGCCGGCCGCGAAGCCGTTCAGCTCTATGTGACAGCTCCTGCCGGCGGACTTGAGAAGCCCACCAAAGAACTCAAGGCCTTCGCCAAGACCCGCGAGCTCGCTCCCGGCGAGAGCCAGACCCTCACCATGACTATCGACAACTACTCACTGGCATCGTTCAACGAGGCCGCCTCACAGTGGGAAGCCGCAGCCGGCAACTACACCGTCGCATTCGCTGCTTCAGTGAAGGATGTCCGCGCCACAGCTACCTACAGCCTCAAGAAAGCCCAGAACTGGAAAGTCAACAACGTCCTCGCTCCGCTGGAGCCCGTAAGAGAGATTGCTGTTAAGTAAAACCGCTTATTTCAATATAGATTCAGTCCTGTCTTCCGCCCGGCAGACAGGACTATTCTTAAGTACCATTTTTCAAAGACTATGAAAAACTTCAAACTTCTTTTCTGCGCCGTTGTGGCTGCGGCCCTTCTGGCCTCATGCAGCACCCCTGCGCCCAAAGTCGACAAATATGCCGTCGACTGCACCCAGATCCGCGGATTCAACTACACTCCTGCGTATGTGGCAGAGCCGAGGCATCACATCGACACATGGGTGAACTACGATCCCAAGGAGACTGAATTCAACCTCGACCTCGCTCGGGGTCTGAAACTGAACATGGCCCGCGTCTTTGTCCCCTACCAGTGCTTCACCGAGCTTGGCGACGAACTGGCCCCTCGACTGCAGGACTTCGCCCACCAGTGTCAGGAGCGCGGCATCGGCTTCGTGCCCGTTGTGGGCAGCGGCCGCTGGACGAGAGACACCACTCTGCGGCATCAGGCCCGCGAATGGGCCGAATACCTCGTCAATGCTCTGAAGGACGAGCCGAACCTGATGATGTGGGATTTGATGAACGAGCCCGACCTCAACAGGCGCATGAAGGAGAGCAACTTCGAGAACTGCAAGCTGATGTACGGCCTGTTCAAGGAGCTTGACCCCGCCACTCCCCTCACCATCGGTATGGAGAAAGTTTCATGCATGATAGAGATGGCTGATTACGCAGACATCCTGCAGTTCCACAACTACTCCGAAACCCGCGACGAGATACGCGACACCATCGCCAGGGCTCAGGCTTTCGCCGACAAGGTCGGAAAGTCGGTGTTCAACGGCGAGATGGGCTG
>JAFYZI010000122.1 GCA_017548725.1 Bacteroidales bacterium | reverse complement strand
GGTAGCCGTACCGGAAGGTGTGGCTGGAACACCTCCTTTTTGGAGTTTGATTCCGTTCTGCTTTCACGCAGCTCTTGTCTTCCTTCATTATACAAGGCCGGAGAATGAAAATTCTTCGGCCTTTTTTCGTATATTGCAGGTTAGTTTCGATGGCTGCCTGCCGATGTGGAAATACATCCGTAAATATCTGCCCTTTGCAATCGCCGCGATTGTGTTCATGGCGCTTGAAGTCTATGTAGACCTCATCCAGCCCCAGCTTATGCGCACCATCGTCGACGACGGTGTGCTGGGCGTGAACAACGGCGGCACCGGCGACCTGCAGATCATCCTCCGCAGCGGATTGAAGATGATCCTCTTCGTGCTTGCCGGCTGCGTCTGCGGCTCGATGAACTCCGTCTGCGTAAACCTGACCACCCAGAACATGGGCAACCGCATCCGCAAGGACGTCTTCAGCAGGGTCATGTCACTGTCATCCCTCCAGGCCGACAAATTATCCACCGGATCTCTCATTACCCGCGTCACCAACGACGTCACCCAGACTGAAGGCATGGTGGCCCAGCTCATCCGCGGCCTTGTGAGGATGGGCCTCACCACCGTGGGCAGCCTTATCTTCCTGCTTCAGATCAACCGCAGCTATTCGATGGTAGTGCTGGCCGCGCTGCCTTTCATGATAGTATTCATGATATTCGTCCTGCGAAGGGCGACTCCTCTCTTCCTCAAGGTTCAGCAGCAGCTCGACAACCTGAACAACATAATGCAGGAAGACATCACCGGTTTCCGCCTGATCAAGGCCTGCGTGAGGGAGACATACGAGAAAATGCGTTTCGGTAAGGCTTCTCAGGAGATGATAGGCACCCAGCTGAGAGTGCTTATCCTGATGGCTTACATGCATCCTGTAGTGTCGGTGCTGATGAACGCCACTGTTGCCGCGATCCTCTACATCGGCAACAGGGAAGTGTCCGCAGGCGCCTCTTCTCCCGGAGGAGTCATGGCTGCCATTACCTACACCACCCAGCTGCTGACCGGCGTGCTTCTGCTGCTGATGCTCTTCCAGTCGATGGCCCGCGGTATGACCTCATGGCGCCGCATCAAGGAAGTTCTCGACACCAAGCCGGCCATGCCCGACGGAGACGGCGTCAGCGAAGTTTCCGCCCCCGGCGAAGTGGAGTTCAAGGACGTTTCGTTCGTCTTCAATACCTATGGAGAGCCAGTCCTCAAGAATATCAACCTGAAGATAGAGAAAGGGCAGACCCTTGCGATAATGGGTATGACCGGCTGCGGAAAGACCACTCTCGTCAACCTGCTTGTGCGCTTCTATGAAGCCAGTGCAGGCCAGGTGCTCGTAGGGGGAGTCAACGTCAAGGACTATACCCTCCAGCAGCTCCGCGACAGGGTGTCGATAGTGCTCCAGAAGAGCGAGCTGTTCGGAAAGTCGGTGGCCGACAATATCCGCATGGACTGCGACTGGGCCACTGCTGAAGATATAGCCAGGGCGGCAGAGATAGCCCAGGCCTCGTCGTTCATAGAGCAGCTGCCCGAGAAATACGACACAGTGCTGGCGCAGCGGGGCATGAGCCTGTCCGGCGGCCAGAGGCAGAGGCTGGCGATAGCCCGTGCCGTGCTGAAGAAATCCGACGTGCTGGTGTTCGACGACGCCACCAGCGCCCTCGACCTCAAGACCGAGGCCGACCTGTTCGACGCCCTGGCCAGAGAGTGTCCGGGCCTTACCAAGATAATAGTAGCCCAGCGCATCGCCACTGTGAAGAAGGCCGACCGCATTGTGGTCCTGTCTGACGGCAGGATTTCAGGTATCGGCACCCACGAAGAGCTGCTGGCAGACAATACGATATATAAAGATATTTACGAATCCCAGATGGGGAAGGAGAAAGACAGCTGATGCCTCCGGGAAGACCACATATGGATTATAACTACGAAAAGGCGCAGAATGTGGGCCGCACGTTCCTCCGCATGAAGGATTACTTCCGCGGGGAGATAGGCCTGCTTATAGGTATGGCCGTGATGGTCATCCTGTCCAGCGTCTTCTCGCTCATCAGCCCGGCCCTGCAGAGCAACGCCATCGACATCATAGCGGGAGAGAGGCAGGGTGACCTGATGAAGGTGCTGTACGCCCTGGCCGCAGTGTTCCTGGCCAGCGCCGCCGCAGGCTTCTTCCAGTCCCGCATGAGTGCCTTCCTCAGCCAGAACATCGTGCGCAAGCTGCGCGACGAGCTCTTCGACCACATAATCGACCTGCCCGTAGGCTATGTCGACAACCACTCCCACGGCGACATCATCAGCCGCATGACCAACGACATCGACAACGTATCCAGCACCATCTCGCAGTCGCTGTCGACGCTGTTCTCAAGTGCCATAATGATAATCGGCACGATGGGCATCATGCTCTTCTACTGCTGGCAGCTGGCTCTGCTGAGCTTCATCACAGTCATCTTCACCATCCTGGTGACAAAGTTGATGGCAGGTAAGATCCGCAAGTATTCGCGCCTGAAACAGGAGGGCCTCGGCGCCCTGAACGGCGTGGTGGAAGAGACAGTGACGGGCTACCACACCGTCATGGCCTACAACTATCAGGACGACGCTATAGCTGACTTCAACGCCAAGTCCGACGCTCTGCGCGACGTAGGGATCAAGGCCAACGTGCTCAGCGGCATCATGGGGCCCATCATGAACACCATCGGCAACATAGGCTTCGTCATCATCGCCTTCTTCGGCGGCATGTTCGCTATCCGCGGCATCATCTCCGTCGGTATGATTTCGGCCTTCATCGTATATGCAAAGCAGTTCGGCCGTCCCATCCAGAGCCTCGCCAACATCTACGGCAACCTGCAGGGCGCCCTGGCCAGCGCCGAGCGCGTCTTCGGCATCCTCGACGAGAAGAAGGAAGACAAGAGCGGCGAGAGAGACACCGACGGCATGAGCGGCCATGTGACCTTCAAGCATGTGAACTTCTCGTACGTGCCCGGCAAGCAGGTGCTCTATGATTTCAACCTCGAGGTGGATCCCGGCAAGAAGATAGCCCTGGTAGGAGCTACCGGCTGCGGAAAGACAACCGTCGTCAACCTGCTGCTGCGCTTCTACCGGCCTGACAGCGGAAGCATCGAGATCGACGGCGTAGACATCCAGGACATCGATGCGAACGACCTTCGCAACAATATGTCGATAGTGCTGCAGGATACCGTTCTCTTTGCAGACACTGTGCGCCACAATTTGAAATACGCTTCGGACACTGTCACAGACGAGCAGATGTACAGGGCGATGGAGATCAGCCACTGCGACCGCATGGTGGAGACTCTGCCGGAGGGACTTGACACCAGGCTGACCCTGTCGTCGTCGAATATCAGCGAGGGACAGAAACAGCTGCTGGCTATCGCCCGCGCCTTCGCTTCCGACCCGAGCATCCTCATCCTCGACGAGGCGACATCCAACGTCGACACCCGCACCGAGAAACAGATCCAGGACGCCATGGCCCGCGCCATGGCCAACCGCACCAGCATAGTCATTGCCCACAGGCTATCCACCATCCAGGACGCCGACCAGATAATAGTGATGGACCAGGGACATATTGTGGAGAGCGGTACGCATGACGAGCTGCTGGCGGCCAAGGGCAAATATTACGAACTTTACATGCGGCAGTTTGCCGGCTTCGGTACTTAATGATATGATGAAAGAAACTACCTCCAAGGCAAAGATGGTAACCCGGGACTACCTGTTGTCCTTCATCCTTGTCACCTTGCTGTTCCCCCTCTGGGGCTTTGCAAACGACATTACCAACCCCATGGTGCGGGCCTTCTCGAAGGTGCTGCTGATGAGTAATTTCCAGGGCTCCCTGGTGCAGTTCGCCTTCTACGGCGGCTATTTCGCCATGGCCTTCGTGGCGGCCTACTTCATCAAGAAACATTCCTACAAGAACGGCATCGTGCTCGGCCTGGCCCTCTACGCCACCGGCGCCTTCCTGTTCTTTCCGTCCAGCCTCGGGCATGCCTTCTGGCCGTTCCTCGTGTCGTATTTCATCCTCACCTGTGGCCTGTCGTTCCTTGAGACCAGCGCCAACCCCTACATACTGTCGATGGGCGACCCTGCTACCGCTACCCGCCGTCTGAACTTCGCCCAGTCGTTCAATCCCATGGGGTCCCTGCTCGGCATGTTCACCGCGCAGCAGCTGATCCTCAGCCGCTTGAACACTACCGACAATCTGGCTCTCACCAAGTTGGAGGCTCTCGATCCGGCCAAGTACTCGCTGCT
>JAFYZI010000121.1 GCA_017548725.1 Bacteroidales bacterium | reverse complement strand
GCCGTGCTGGTATCCCATGATACTGTGGAACTTTACAACCCCAAGACAATCCAGTCGACGATGGGCTCCATCTTCCGCAAGAAGGTCATCTATTGCGACCTGGTCGATGCCGCGAAGGCATTCACTGCTGCCGGAGCTGCAGTGTACGGCACCTTCCTTGACGGAGAGGACATCTATTCCCAGAAGCTAGACAGGCACGCTCTGGTAGTGATGGGGTCTGAATCGTTCGGAATCAGAGATTATCTGGCTGGCTCTGTATCAAAGAGGCTCTACATCCCGCCTTATCCTGCCGGAGGGTCGGGCTGCGAATCCCTCAATGTTTCTGCAGCCACGGCTGTGGTGTGCAGCGAATTCAGAAGAAATTACTAACTTAGAGTGTTTATCATCATTTGAGATATGGCAGAACTGGATTTCAGCAGGGTAAACAAATTCAACTTGCTATACGAGTTAACGTACAAATACCTCCATTTTGTACATAATTACGTCTATTACAGGCAGTACCGCGTCAACGGACGGGAGAATCTGCCCAAGGACGAAGGCTATCTGGTCATATCGAACCACCAGAACAGTCTGAACGACGCTCTGGGCATCTTGTGCGCTACCGGCCGGAAGCATCCCGTGTTCATCGCCAGGGCCGACATCTTCAAGAAACCCACCATCGCTAAGCTCCTGCGCTGGTTGAAGATGATGCCGGCTTATCGCGTCAGGGACGGCGTGGACGAGCTGGGTAAGAACGAGGAAATATTCCGTCAGGCCGCCCGCGTCATCCAGGAAGGGGATCCCATTGTGCTGTTCCCGGAAGCTTTGCATCAGAATGGAAGGTATCTGGGCACTTTCAAGAAAGGCTTCGCCAGAATCGCTTTCGAGACTGTAGAGCAGACCGATTTCAAGATGAAGATGAAGATCGTCCCGATGGCCAACAACTATTCGGACTACTTCCGTTTCCAGAGCAAGCTCAACATAAATATCGGCGAGCCGTTCGAATTCACCGAGCTCTATGATATCTACAAGGAACACCCGGAGCGCGCAAGGTATCTGCTGGCGCAGAAAGCCCACGACGCAGTCGAGAAGCTGATGGTGAACCTGGACGACATCCCCAACTATGAGGCGCTCGAAACCCTCTGCACCGTATACAGGAAGAATTATATAAAAGATAACAAGATCCGCCCCGCCGGCAGTATCACCAGCGAGACGAAGGCCGACCAGGCCATCGCCAACAGGCTGCGCAAGTGCCGCAATGAAGAGGCCGACAAATATGCCGACCTGGTCGGCGAGGCCAAAGAGTACGGCGACTTGCTCAAGGAGCTGAAGCTGAGAGACTGGATATTCACCAAGAGACGCCATCCCGTCATGGGAATCATCGTCAGGACTATCCTCTGGCTGCTGTTCATCCCTATATGGCTGGTGTGCACGCTGCTCAACCTTATACCGTTCTTCACCGGCTTCATCTTCACCAAGAAAGTGAAGGACAAACTGCTGCACCCTTCATTCCATTTCGCCGTGGGTACTCTTGTAACCGGCCCGGTATGGTATCTCATCGTAGCCGTGGTTGCCGCCCTGGTGACACATACATGGTGGATTGCTCTGGTGGCCCTGATATTGCTGCCGTTCACGCTCATCATCTTCTCCCGCGCCACCGGTTCACTGAAGAAGCTTGTGAACCGTTTCCGCCGCTCCGCTTTCGTGGCAAAGAAAGACAGACGCTTCTTCAGGGCGCTTGACCTCAGGGAAAAACTGGTTTCCGACATGGATAATATCATGAAGAATCAATAATAGTTTTCAAATGGAAAGAAAAATCGTCATAATGGATCATCCGCTGATCCAGCACAAACTATCGGTATTGCGTGATGAAAGCACGGGAACGTCGAAATTCAGGGCGCTCGTCAATGAAATAGCTTGTCTGATGACTTATGAGGCGACCAGGGACCTTCCTCTTGAGACAGTGGAGGTCAAGACGCCCTGCGGTATCGCTTCTTGTCAGAGGATTTCGGGCAAGACGCTGGCGTTCGTGCCTATCCTGAGGGCTGGAACTGGTATGCTGGAAGGTGTGCTGCAGCTGATTCCCAAGGCCAAGGTGGGCCACATAGGCCTCTATCGCGACGAAACGACCCTCAATCCCGTCGAGTATTATTGCAAACTGCCTGCTGATATCGAGTCGAGGGAGGTTTTCGTCCTCGATCCTATGCTTGCCACCGGCGGTTCTGCTGTCAATGCCATCTCGCAGATCAAGCTGCGCCATCCAAAGGCTATCAAGTTCCTCTGCATCATAGCGGCTCCCGAGGGTCTTGAGGTCCTCAAAAACGCCCATCCGGACGTGAATATCTATTGCGCGCACGTGGATGACCATCTTAATGAGAACGGTTATATCGTTCCCGGTCTTGGCGATGCAGGAGACCGTATTTTCGGAACCAAATAAAACGACAGGATTGCGATGGCTACCTTTCTGTGGAGCGATATAGTTTTCGGCCCGATACACAGCCGCAGGGTGGGGACGTCCCTGGGAATCAACCTGCTGCCCGTGTGCGGCAAGCTGTGCACCTTCGACTGCGTCTACTGCGAGTGCGGGGCCCTGTCTTCCGGCGCTCCGAAGAAAGACCGCAAGATGCCTTCCTTCGAACAGGTGTCGGACGCCATGTCCCGCAGATTCAAGGAGTTGTATGACGAAGGGGTGAAGGTGGACTCCATCTCTTTCACTGGCAACGGCGAGCCTACTCTAAACCAAGACTTCCCGGAAATAGTCGACAAGACCGTCGAGCTCAGGGATAAATACTTCCCGACTGCTGTCATCAGCGTCTTCTCAAATTCCACTACGCTCGAAAAACGCGGTGTTTTCGATGCTCTTATGAAGATCGACAACCGCATCATGAAGGTGGACTGCAGCGACATCCAGCTGCTGCAGCTGGTGAACAGGCCTGCTCCGGGCTATTCTCTGGAGCGCGTGCTGAAAAACCTGGAACGCTTCAACGGCAACTTCATATTGCAGACCATGTTCTTCAAAGGTGTAGTCGAAGGGCAGGAGTTCGACCTGACTGCGCCTGAACTGGTGGCCGGATGGAGCGACATAGTGCGCCGTCTGCGCCCTGCCAAGATCATGGCTTACTCTCTCGACCGGGACACTCCGGTGGCCGGCCTGATGAAGATTCCGCGCGAAAGACTGCAGGAGGTGACTGCTCCGCTGAGAGCCGAAGGCTTTGAAATTGAAATTTTCTGAAAATTCTAGTAATCAATCAAATAAACTCTGTTATATGAACGAATCAAAGAATATGTCAAGGCGCAGCTTCCTTGGCAGTGCAGCGCTTCTTTCTGGTGCTGCGATAGTTGGTCCTTCACTGATCAGAATGAATGATCTCAGTGCGGCAGAGCCTAAGAAGAAAGACAAATTCACCGGTCTTGTCTTCCCCGACGGCAAGCCTAACTCCAAGTTCGCCGGTGTGCAGATCGGCAACATTACCAACAGCTTCCGCAACATAAACACACTCGAAGATTTCGTGGCAGCTTGCGTGGCTTCTAACGTCAGCTCGGTCGAGTTGAGAAATATGGGCCAGTTCGAGTCTATCATCGGCGGTCCCGCCAATCCCAACCAGGTGCGTCCGATGTGGGAGATGGTGAATACTCCGAGGCCGGCAGGTCCCCAGGGCGCGCCGCAAGGTGCTCCTCAGGGTCAGAGACCTCCGCAAGGCGGTGCGCCGCAGGGTATGCCCCCGCAGGGCGGAATGCCTCCTCAGGGCGCTCCCCAGGGTCAGAGACCTCCCCAGGGCGGTGGACAGGGCAGGCCTCAGGGCGGCCGTCAGATGACTCCGGAGCAGGAAGAGTACAACAGGAAGCTTGCTGAGTTCCGTAAATCTCCCGATGCTATAGCCGGCTGGAAAGAGCTGGGCAAGAAGCTTCGCGAAGCAGGCATCAACGTCCATCTGCTCAAATTCGAGGCTGGCGACACCGACGAGCTGCTCGACTACTCTTTCGCAGCTGCCAATGCGCTGGGCGCAAAGGGTATCACAACTGAAGGCTCTGCAGAGAAATGCGCTTCATTCGGCAAGATCGCACAGCGCAACGGCTCTCTGGCTGTTTATCACAATCACGGCCAGTACGCCAACCTGAGCATCGCCGAGATTGAAAGATGGCTTGACATGTCTCCGGCAAACAGGCTTAATTTCGACGCTCCCCATTATTTCGGCTTCGGCTATGAGGATGGTCCGAAACTCAACCCCATGGAGTTCATCGACTACTTCCACGACCGCATCGTCAGCATCCACATCAAGGATAAGACCAGCTTCAAGAATCCTTATCAGAGCAACCAGAACCAGGTATGGGGACAGGGTGAGACTCCGCTTAAAGAAATACTTGAATTGGTGAGGGATAAATATCCTTATATCAATTGCGATGTAGAGTTGGAATACGTGGTTCCTCAGTGGTCTACTCCCGAGAAGGAAATCGCCACTTGCGTGAAATATTGCCGTCAGATCCTTATTTAGTTTCGAGGGCTTCGAGGGCGTCCGCGACTGTGAAGTTGCTGCCGCCGACGAAAATCAGGTCATTGGAATCTGCTCTTTCGAGGGCGGATTCCAATGCTTTTTTTACACCCTTCACCTGCCGTCCCCGGATGCCGTAGGGGCGGAGCCTTGCCGCCAGCTCTGAGGCCTTGAGTGCCCTGTCGGTCGAAGCCTGGGTGAAGATGTAGCGGTAGCGCCCGCCGGAGGGCATGAATGCAGCGACGGCCTCGAGATCCTTATCGGCCACCATGCCGAATACGATATGAACCTTTTTGGCAGTTTCTTTCTGCAGCTGAGAGAACACCCATCTCAGTCCGTGGGGGTTGTGACCTATGTCGCAGATCAGGGCGGGGCGGCCTTCGCCGAGGTCGACGCGCTCCCATCTGCCGCGCAGTCCTGTGGTCGCCGCAGCGTGTTTCAAGCCATCTATGGCAGTGGGGTTCTTCATGCCGAGCTGCTCCAAGGCACATAAAACCGTACGAAGGTTTTCCTGTTGATAATCACCCTTTAAATCCAAATCATCTGAACTGATGCTTTCGGCGCTAATGTCGTACTCGCAAGCATGGAAAATGGGGGATTTCCGCTCTTTGGCAATCTTTGCGAAGACAGGTGCGGTATGGCTATCCTCGGCTCCTATGACCACGGGGACGCCGGGCTTTATGATGCCGCCTTTCTCAAAGGCGATTTCTTCGAGGGTGTAGCCGAGATAGGTGCAGTGCTCGAGGCCTATGTTGGTGATAATGCTCAGTACGGGGGTGATTATGTTCGTCGAGTCGAGCCTTCCGCCGAGGCCGGTCTCGATGACTGCGACATCGACTGCCTCCTTCGCAAAGAAATCGAAGGCCATTGCGGTGGTAATTTCGAAGAAAGAGGGGGCGTGGGTGTCGAAAAAGCCGTCCCATTCGTCCAGAAATGCCGATACAGCCTCTTTCGGTATCATCCGGTACCCAGATGCCGTCACGATCTTGATCCTTTCTCTGAAGTCAACCAGGTGAGGCGACGAGTAGAGGCCGACCTTCAGTCCGGAATGGGCCAGGGCCGAGGCGAGCAGATGGCATACGGATCCTTTTCCGTTAGTTCCGGCCACATGGATGGTCTTGTAACGCCTGTGTGGCCTGCCAAGGGCTTCATCCAGTTCCTTGATGGTCTCGATGCCAGGTTTGTAGGCGCGGTTCCCGACAACCTGGTAGGAGGGAAAACGCTTGTATAGCCGCTCGATCTGCTCTGTGTAAGTCATTGTTGATAAATATATCCAATATGTCCGCAAATATGGCAATAATTCCTGTCATTGCTTTTTGATAATACCTAAATTTGCCGAATCAAAACTATTGCAATGAGTCAAAACCGGAAAATCCTGTTCTTTGAGACAACCCAGAATTCAGTAATCGCCGTCAGCTGCGGCAAAGCACTTGGTCAAGATGATGTCAAAGCCCTCGAGTGGCTTTTCTCGGAAGCCCGCGCCATGGATGCGGACAGCGTCCAGGGCCTCTTCGTCGGCCCCAGAAGGGAGATGATAACTCCTTGGAGTACTACTGCAGTTGAGATAACGCAAAATATGAATATTGAGGCGATTGAGAGGATTGAAGAATTCTTTCGCGCCGAGTCCGAGTCGACCCCTTTCGACAAGATGCTGCAGAGGATGTACAAGGGTCTGGACCAGGATGTCTTCACCGTCAACCGCAAGCCGGAGGATATTGTCTACATAACCGATTTTGATAAATACAACTTGCAGGAGGGGCTGGCGCTCTCGGCCGACGAGATCAAGTACCTGCAGGATCTGAGTGCCAAGCTTGGCAGGCCGCTGACCGATTCCGAGGTCTTCGGCTTCTCCCAAGTCAATTCCGAGCATTGCCGCCATAAAATTTTCAATGGTACGTTTATCATTGATGGTCAGGCAAAAGAGCTCTCTCTCTTCAAGCTTATCAAGAAGACGACTCAGGAGCATCCGGGTATAGTTGTATCGGCTTACAAAGATAACTGCGCTTTCATCGAGGGTCCGACTCTCGACCTCTTCCATCCGGAGTCAGGCAGCAAACCTTCGTTCTATGAGAGGGACAATGCCGAGACTGTCATCTCGCTGAAAGCCGAGACCCATAACTTCCCGACCACTGTAGAGCCCTTCAATGGAGCAGCAACCGGCACGGGAGGCGAGATCAGGGACAGGATGGCCGGTGGCAAGGGTTCGTTCCCGATCGCCGGTACGGCCGTTTATATGACTCCGTATCCCCGTTTCGAGGAAAATCCCCGTCCGTGGGAGAAGGCTCCCCGCTACTGGCTCTACCAGACCCCTCAGCAGATCCTCATAAAGGCCTCCAACGGCGCTTCCGACTTCGGCAACAAGTTCGGCCAGCCCATCATCTGCGGTTCGCTGAGCACTTTTGAGTATTCTGACGAAAAGGGTACCTACGGCTATGACAAGGTGATTATGCAGGCCGGCGGTGTGGGCTATGCCAAGAAGCGCGATTGCCTCAAGGAGGAGCCGGGCGCCGGTGATGCAGTGCTGCTGATGGGCGGCGACAACTACCGCATCGGAATGGGCGGCGGCGCCGTGTCTTCAGTGGCCACCGGCGAATATGCCGACGCCATCGAGCTGAATGCGGTGCAGAGGTCCAATCCCGAAATGCAGAAAAGGGTCTACAATGCCATCAG
>JAFYZI010000120.1 GCA_017548725.1 Bacteroidales bacterium | reverse complement strand
TGTCTGCGTCTTTTCGGAGTATCAGCAGGAAAAGTACCGTGCCATTTATAAGAAGAACTGTTACACTCTTGGCATGAGTTGCAAGGATTTCGGCCCGTCGTCTTTACAGCCCCGGGATCTGGCTGACGGCTGTGACTTGCTTTTCTTCGGCGGCATAATGAGATATAAGGGTCTGGATTTGCTAATCGAGGGACTGGAAAAACTGTATGGTCAGGGGATTCGCAATCTTCGGCTTACCATAGCGGGGGACGGGGAGGACAGAGACGCATGTAAAGCCCTTATC
Organism: Bacteroidales bacterium; assembly: GCA_017548725.1. Classification (GTDB taxonomy): domain Bacteria; phylum Bacteroidota; class Bacteroidia; order Bacteroidales; family UBA932; genus Equibacterium. The sequence goes on along the minus strand of JAFYZI010000120.1, from coordinate 3,037 downwards.
CGCACTCCGGAGTTATATAGGCTTCAGATGCGTTTTATCGATAACAGTGAAATAGCCGACCTTATGTGCAGCCATCATTTTCTGGTCCTTCCATATCGCGACGTTACCCAGAGCGGACCGTTGATGATTGCCGCCAATTATGGCCTGCCGGTAATGGCTCCTGCCATGGGTTCCTTCACTGAACTGTATGATGATAATTCTGCCATCCTGTATGATTCTCTGGAAGATGCCCTCATGAAGGCGGCGGCCTTATCTGAGCAGGATTACGCCAGGATGCGGGAAAGCGCCGCACGGCTCCATGAGCGCTGTTCGCAGCAGATCGTAGCGCACCGGTATATCGACTATTTCAATACTCTGCTTGAAGCATGAATATACTCATAGTAAATCAGATATTATACACACATACCGATGGCATCATCCCTGAGGTCGACAGCATCAAGGATACTTTGATGTATCAGATGTGCCTGGGTTTCAAGGAAAACGGGCATGATGTGACTCTGGCGGCGGCCAGCGAGTTCCGGCCGGTCAGGGACGAACAGTACGATTTCGAGGTGCTGTGGTTTCCTTCAGACTTCAAGAGGCTGTTCCCTGCCGCATTCCTTCCGTATTCCAGGCAGTTGAAACGTTTCTTGAAACAAAACTGCGACCGGTATGACCTGATAATCTCCAAGGAGGTCTTCATGTGGGCCTCTGCGATGCTGTCTTCCATCTGTCCCGAGAAAACGCTCTTGTGGACGGAGCAGGCATATCATCAGAAGAAATTCCACCAGATACCGTCCAAAATCTGGTTCAATGTGGTTGCACGGCTGTTCATGAAGCGGGTGAGGGCTGTCGTCCCGTGCTCGGCATGCGCCAGAGATTTCCTGAAGAAATACCTCCCTGCCACAAGCGATACTATCGTGGAACACGGTATAGATATCGACAAGTTCACTCCTTCGGCGGACAAGAAGAGGCAGTTCCTGGTGACGGCGAGGCTTGTGGAAAGGAAGAATGTAGACAAGATAATCTCTATCTTTGCGGCTCTTCACAGGGAGCCAGGCTACGAGGACCTGGAACTGCTGATTGCAGGCCGGGGCCCCGAAGAACAGCGCCTGCGGGAGCTGGCTGCAAGCGAAGGGGCAGGGGATTGCGTTTCCTTCCTGGGCTTCATCCCTCAAACCGTCCTGCGGGAATATATGAGCCGGTCTCTGGCATCTCTGGTCAATCCGGAGCCGGAACTTAACATGGTGTCGGTGCCCGAGTCAATCTGCTGCGCCACCCCTTTGGTCATGAACGAAGTCCCTCTCAGCTCATGGTATGTGAAGGAATACAGTCTGGGAATAGTGAAAAAAGGCTGGGACGTGGAAGAGCTGAAGGAAATCATCAGGCACAATTCTGACTACGTGGAGAACTGCATGGAGTACAGGACTGAACTATCGACTGCGAAATCAGCACAAAAGCTTGTGGATATTTATCAAACTTCAAGATATATATGTTAAATTTATAGTCTTGATGTGTGGCCATGAGAGTCTTGCTGTGCAATAAGTTCTATTACCGCCGCGGCGGGGACTGCGTGTATACCATGCAGCTGGAGCAGTTGCTTCTCAGCCATGGACACCAGGTCGCCGTGTTCGCGATGGACCATCCGGATACTGCCGACACGCCGTGGCGGCGTTATTTTCCGGATGAAGTGAACTTCGACACGAAGGCCTCTCAGGTTCGTTTTGCGGCTCGCAGCCTGGGCTTTGGACCGACCGCTTCCCGTTTCAAGGCTTTGCTTGCCGACTTTCGTCCGGATGTCGTCCATCTCGGCAATATACATTCCCAGCTTTCTCCTATAATAGCACAGATAGCTCACCGGCAAGGTTGCAAGGTGGTCTGGACGCTTCATGACTACAAACTGCTCTGTCCGCGATATGACTGTCTGCTCCACGGGGCGCAGCCATGCGAGTTGTGTTTCAGCGACAAGAGGAATGTGGTGCGGAACAGATGCATGAAAGACTCTCTGGCCGGCAGCATTGCGGCCTGGATGGAATCTGTGCGATGGCGCCGGGGCCGGTTGGAACGCTATACCGACGCCTTTATCTGTCCCAGCCGCTTCATGCTGTCCAAGATGGAGCAGGGTGGTTTTTCGTCGGCGAAACTAAATTATCTCTGCAATTTCTTCGATGCAGTCAGGTGTGAAGTTGTGGAGGATTCTGCCAGGGAGGACTACTATTGCTATGTGGGACGGCTGAGCGCAGAAAAGGGAATACGCCGGCTTGCAGAAGTGGCCGTGCGCCTGCCATGGAAACTTGTCGTGGTCGGGGACGGTCCTCTGCAAAGCCAGCTTCCCGAAGCATCAAATATAGTCTATACCGGCAGGAAAGATGCTGAGTCTGTCCACAAGATTGTCCGCAATGCGCGTTTTACGGTGATACCTTCGGAGTGGTATGAGAACAGCCCGCTATCTGTCATCGAGTCGCTATGCCTCGGTACTCCCGTTCTGGGCGCGGACATCGGCGGCATCCCGGAATTGATCGACGCCGGGCGGACCGGTCTGCTGTTCAAAAGCGGCAGCAATGATGACCTTGCGCAGAAAATTGAAGAGATGTTCGCAAAGCACTTCAATTATGATGATATTGCGGATGCTTCGCGGCGGCGATTCTCCCCGGAATCATATTATTCTTCCCTTATGTGGCTTTACTCTAAGCAAGGAGGAGTGGCATGACTGCAAGGAAATTGAACGGAACTGTAATTGTCACGTACAGGTGCAACGCGCGCTGTACTATGTGCAACCGTTACAAGGAGCCGTCGCGTCCCGAAGATGAGATATCTGTTGAGACGATACGCAAGCTTCCCCGTATGTACTTCACCAACATCACCGGAGGAGAACCTTTCATTCGTGAGGATCTGAAAGATATAGTCCGCGAGCTGGCGAAACTCTCCGACCGCATAGTCATCAGCACCAACGGCTTTTTCACAGACCGCATAATCGATTTGTGCAAAGAGTTTCCTGATGTGGGCATACGCATCAGCATTGAAGGGCTGGAACAGACCAACAACGAGATCCGCGGCC
>JAFYZI010000014.1 GCA_017548725.1 Bacteroidales bacterium | reverse complement strand
GTACTACCTACCGCATTTTTGGCCATTTTTGCGGTAGGTCCGCCAGATTTCGACAGACCTACCGCAGGAGGAAGGAGAGGCTAAGGTTCGGGTCGCGCAGAACAAGCGGAGCAAATAGAAAGGGTGACTGAGTTTTCAGCCACCCTTTATTTTTGAAGAGTCGGAGGGTTTAGACCTCGATGGGTTTGTACTTCGGAACGAGGCTCTTCATGATTATCCAGCCGATAAGATATGCGACTGCACAGTAGCAGAAGATGATGAAGTAGCCGGCGGGCTTGCCTTCGAAGCCGAAGAAGGTGAAGGCTGAGCCGGCGTTCTCTGCGTATGTGAAGAGGTTACCAGCAACTTTCTGGACAATCATTGAACCGATACCGCCGGCCATGGTGCCGATGCCGGTGATGGAAGCAATGGCTCCTTTCGGGAACATGTCACCGATGGTAGAGTAGAGGTTAGCCGACCAGGCCTGGTGTCCTGCACCTGCCAGACCGATGAGGATAGCCGGCCACCAGGGGCTGAGCTGTCCGAGAGGCTGGGCAAAGAGCGCAGCGATGGGGAAGAAGGCGAAGATCAACATGGCAAGCATACGGCCGGGGTAAGGGTGCATGCCTTTCTTCTCGACGAACAGTTTCGGAAGATATCCTCCGAAGATGGAAACTACTGTCACGATAGCGTAAAGAGTGAAGATAAGAGCCTGGCCCTTAGGGCTTGATGCTTTGATTCCGAACTGATTGGCGAAGTAAGACGGAGCCCAGAACAGGAAGAACCACCATACACCGTCAGTAAAGAACTTGCCGGTAATGAAGCTCCAGGTCTGTTTGTATTTGAAGCACTGCAGGAAAGAAATTGTTTTCTCTTCTTTCTCGGCCGCCTTGGCAGCTTCGGCTTTTTCTTCAGCGTCATCCTGGTGGATGTACTCGAGCTCGCCGGCATTCACGAATTTGCTCTTCTCAGGCTTGTTGTAGAGCCATGCCCAGAAAAACATCCATATGAAACCGATGGCACCGATGATGATGAATGCCATTTCCCATCCGAGATTCTTTGCGAGAGCAGGGATGCAGAGAGGAGCTGCGAGAGCACCTACAGATGCACCGGCATTGAAGATTGAAGTCGCGAAAGCCCTGTCCTTCTTCGGGAAATATTCGGCAGTAGTCTTGATGGCGGCCGGGAAGTTTCCGGACTCACCTAAGGCCAATATGCCTCGACAGAACAGGAACATGTAGACGGAGACTGTAGAGATGGCAAGTGCGACGTTACTGCCGGCTTCAACGGCCCTGAGAGCTGCAACATTGTCGATACCATCTACGAAAAGGGTGGTGGCCCAGCCGCAGGCTGCGTGCAGGACGGCACCGAAAGACCATACTCCGATGGCGATCAGGTAACCCTTCTTCGTTCCCATCCAGTCGATGAACTTGCCTGCGAAGAGGCTGACGAGCGCATAAAAGATGGAGAAGAAACTGGTGATTGTACCGTAGTTTGCATCAGTCCAGTGGAATTCTGGCTTGATGAATTCATCGTAGGTCAGTGACAGCACCTGACGGTCCAGATAATTGACCGTTGTAGCCAGGAACAGCATGGAGCATATCACCCACCTGAAATTTGTAGCTTTAGAATTATTTAACATATAGTTGAGAATTTGTTCTTTACAAATTTTGGGATAATCGTAACAAACTTACGAAATAAAATCGGAAAATCAGAACTATCTCGAATAAGCTTGCTGGGGATTGGCGTAAACCTTGCCGATTTTGTGGTCCATGTCGGTGAATACCATGTCGATCTGCAGCTGTTCGCCTTTGTTTACATAATGGTCGATGAACCACAGCACTGCGTCGAACTGTTCCATCTGGAAACCGGCAACTTCATGGGAATGGTTGGTGAAAGTGGCGAAGAAATAGGGGTATCCGGCATCCTGGAAACCGGCCGCAAGAGGTTTGCTGCCGAACATGCCCTTCCTGAACAACTGGATCTTGTTGTAGGGTACGAGCCTGTCGGTGTCGCCGTGGAGGAAGAACGTCGGGGCCGGGTCGTGGACGGGGTATTTGCACTCACCCTTGCTTGAGAAGACCGCGCCCGAGAACGAGATGACTCCTGCAAAACGGAAATCGTCGGGGATCGCAGCGGTCATCTCAGTACGGTTGCTCAGTTCGTAATTTGCCTGCAGGACAGAGATGGCGCCGGCGCTGCTGCCGCAGAGAATAATCTTGCTGGTATCGATGCGCAGGCTTTCCGCATTGCGGATGATGTAGTCTGTGGCGGCGAACAAGTCTTCTGTCGCCATCTGGATAGAGTTCCTTACCGGTTCAATCATCTTCAGGAGGCTCCCGCCGTGGAAATCCTTCAGGCCGAGGCGGTAGTCGCTGGCAACCGTGACATAGCCTGCGTCGGCCATGGCGCGGCAGAACTTAGTGTAGAAGCCGCTCCTCTGGTTGTTGTCGACGAAGCCTCCGCCGTAGACGAATATCATGCAGGGGCGCAGAGTGTCAGACTGCTGCCAGTGCTCTGGAAAATAGAAATCAAGGCAGAGGGTCTGGGTGTCGCGCACTGCGAATGCCTTTGTGCTGTCCCATGGCCCGGCCGGCTGGGCCTGTGCGCTCAGTAAACTCAGTACTGTGACCGCGGCGATGGCTGTGATAGAGATGATGGATCTTTTCATGATTAAATATTTAAAAATTGTTTCAGGTATTTCAAACTGCCGAAATTGACGATTCTGATGCCTCCATGCTCAGATGTCCTCTCCCTGGCGAAAGTGGAAGGATTCACCCAGAAGGTCACCGGCTCGCGCAGGCCGGCCTGCAGGAAGCCCATCCTGGCGTAGACTGTTCCTTCCGACCATTCCAGATCGGCGTAAGTCATGACTTCTTCCGGGGCTGCATCAGCCACGAAATGCGCCAGCATGCGGCTCATGCCCCCGGAAATCCTGCTGCCCGACAGACCGGCATACCGCACCCATTCGAAAGAGCGCAGAGCCACCTGCCTGCCGCCTATGTTGCGGGGGATAGTGCGGGGCGACGAGAACAGAGCCACCGCCACCAGCTCGCTGCCGAGGAACATGCCGTATTTATACTTAGCCTTGGCTGTGCCGTAACTGTGGTGGCAGTTCAGAAATGCTGCGGCGGTGACGGCGTCGATGCGCCTTATGTCGCATTTGCGCGCGAAGATCTTCCGGTAAACCCCGAGGTGGGCGAGAATCCTTTCCCTAAGGTAAGGCCCTCCGGTGCGCCAGCGGTCTTCATATAGATATATGACGCCATTGGTGCGCTCCGGCAGCTCGAAACCGTCGAGAGGCACGAGGCGTATGGCAACTGCTCTGTCCGGAAAAGAAAAGAGCAGTCCGTCCCTTTCGAAGGCAACTCCCTGAGCGTTTAGAAATTCCGAAAACTCTTCTGCAAAAGTCATGATGTAAAGGTAGGATTCTTATTGCCCCTTACAAAATAAATACGTATCTTTACCCGATATTTCACGAGAAGTTTTTAGATGGATTTTGAAGATAACAATATTGTAGAAGAACCCAACGAGCGCCTGATTCCCATCAGTGTCGAGTCGGAGATGAAGAGTGCCTACATAGACTATTCTATGTCGGTGATTGTGTCACGTGCCCTTCCTGATGTCAGGGACGGCATGAAACCTGTGCACAGGCGCGTTCTTTTCGGTATGGAAGGTCTTGGCGTAGGTTCCAGCGGAAGCACCAAGAAGTCTGCCCGTATCGTCGGTGAGGTTCTCGGTAAGTATCACCCTCATGGTGATTCCAGCGTATATGACGCCATGGCCCGCCTCGCGCAGCCGTGGAACATGAGATACCCTCTGGTTTTCGGACAAGGTAACTTCGGCAGCGTTGACGGAGACCCCGTGGCTGCCATGCGTTATACCGAAGCCAAGCTTGAAAAACTGGCCGAAGAGGTGCTTGAAGATCTCGACAAGGATACTGTCGACTTCATGCCCAACTTCGACGAATCTCTCCAGGAGCCTACGGTTCTCCCCGCAAAGGCCCCTCTGCTTCTGCTCAACGGCGCCGCAGGTATCGCAGTCGGCATGGCCACAAACATGGCTCCGCACAACCTCACCGAGGTCTGCAACGCCATCTGCGCATACATCGACGACCCTGACATCACGGTAGAAGGCTTGATGCAGCATATCAAAGGTCCCGACTTCCCCACCGGAGGTATAATCCAGGGCCTTTCAGGCATCCGCGACGCTTTCGAGACCGGCCGCGGCAGGATCGTAGTCCGCTCGAAGACTGACATCGAAGTGTCCGACAGCGGCCGCGAGACCATCGTGGTTTCAGAGATTCCCTACCAGATCAACAAGAAAGAGCTCATCGAGAAGATTGCCGAGCTGGTAGAGGCCAAGAAGATTGACGGCATCTCTTACATCAACGACGAGAGCGACCGCAAGGGTATGCGCATCGTCATCAAGCTGAAGATGGGCGCCGTAGCCAACGTAGTGCTGAACACCCTGTTCAAGTACACCCAGCTGCAGGCCAGCTTCTCAGTCAACAATATCGCCCTTGTGGACGGCCGCCCGAAGTTGCTCAACCTCAAGGACCTTATCAAATATTTCGTGCGTCACCGCCACGAAGTCGTGCTCCGCAGGACCCGCTTCGACCTCGACGCAGCCCAGAAGAAGGCCCATATCCTCGAAGGTCTGCTCAAGGCCCTGGACATCATCGACCTGATCATCGAGCACATCCGTGCGTCCAAGACCGTCCAGGAAGCCCGCGACGGCCTCATGAAGAAGTTCGGCTTCACCGAGCCTCAGGCCGATGCAATCGTGGAGATGCGCCTCCGCCAGCTCACAGGTCTGGAAAGAGACAAACTTCAGGCCCAGTACGAAGAGCTTGAAGCCCTCATCCACCATCTGCAGGAAATCCTTGCAGACGAGAGCCTCCAGTACGGCATCATCAAGGAAGAGATGCAGGATCTCATCGCCAAGTACGGCGACGAGCGCCGCACCGAGATCGCGCCCAGCGCCGAAGACTTCAACCCCGAAGACTTCTACGCCGACGAAGACGTGGTCATCACCATCTCTCACCTGGGCTATATCAAGCGCACCCCTCTGACTGAGTACCGCCTCCAGAACCGCGGCGGCATCGGCTCGAAGGGCAGCACCACCCGCGAAGAAGATTTCATAGAACATATATATGTGGCCAACATGCACAGCACCATGATGTTCTTCACCAAGAACGGCAAGTGCTACTGGCTCAAAGTTTACGAAATCCCGGAGGGCGCCAAGGCTTCCAAGGGCCGCGCCATCCAGAACGTCATCAATATCGAGCCGGACGATGTGGTCCAGGCCTACATCAACGTCAAGTCGTTCGACGACAAGGAATATGTAGACAGCCACTACGTCATCCTGGCCACCAAGACCGGCGTCATCAAGAAGACCTCCCTCGAGGCTTACTCGCGTCCTCGCGCCAACGGTGTGATCGCAGTGAACATCCGCGAAGGGGACGCTCTGATCGAAGCCCGTCTTACCAACGGCAACAACTACGTTCAGCTCGCAGGCCGCGACGGATACCTCTGCAGCTTCCATGAAAGCAAGGTCCGCCCGATAGGCAGAACGGCCACAGGAGTGCGTGGAATAAGCCTCTCAGAGGGCGACGAAGTCGTTGGCATGATTTGTGTTGATGACGACATTCCGGAAGAAAACCTGCCTCAGGTTCTGGTGGTTAGCGAGAACGGTTACGGCAAGAGATCCAAGATAATGGATTACAGGATCACCAACCGCGGCGGTAAAGGAGTAAAGACCATTAACATTACTGAAAAGACAGGCCCGCTGATAGCTATAAAAGATGTGACCGACGACAACGACCTGATGATTATCAACAAGTCAGGCATCACCATCAGAGTGGCGGCTTCGGAGATCAAAGTGGCAGGCAGGGCGACCCAGGGAGTCAAACTGATAAACATCAGGGAAAATGACAGCATCGCAGCAGTCTGCGTAGTCAGCAAAAGCGAAGATAACACGTCTAACGAAGCAGCTGCCGAATCAAACCCGGAAACAACTCAAGAGTCTAATACAGACAATCAGCAAACACAACAATAACATCTAATCTACACTAAAATGAAAAAGATTCTACTTTTTGTTCTTGCATCTTCAATTTCGATGATGACAATGGCTCAGCCCCCTATGGGTGGCGGCGGCGGTGGAATGCGTGGCGGCGGAATGGGTCCTGGCGGCCCTATGGGTCCTCCTCAGGGTGGTGGAAACTCTATCACAGCTGCTCTCGGCGCAGGTACCAATGCATCTGAAGCAAAAGCAGTCGTAGATGCTAAGAAAGCTCTGGATAAGGCAATCGCAGCATCTCAGAAAAAAGCCGACAAGGCTGCTACATGGACTGCCCTCAGCGACGCTTATGTAAAAGCTTATGACGCTCCTGCACAGAACCTTCTCGCAGGTAGTACAGCTACTGAAGTCGGCATGTTCCTCAAGGGCCAGAAAGCTACCGAAATCACCAGCAGGAAAGGCGCTGAAGGCACAGAATACGAAGTTGTTTCTTATGACAACAAGGACCTGTACTATCAGGACAACCGTCTGGAGTTCTGGCTGGTTACCAAACCCGTTGCAGAGAATGCCCTCGACAAGGCTATCGAAGCTCTTGACAAAGCCTACTCTCTCGACGCCAAGGCTGCTACCAACAAGGCATACACAGAGAAAGCCAACAAGATCCATGAGAGCTTCTACTCTGAGGCTGTCAGCGAATATCTCGCAGGCAACGCAGCAAACGCCAGCGCTCTCTTCGCAAAGGCAGCTAAAGTTACTGCCGGCAAGATCCTGAACGGTTTCGACTCAATGAGCGTTTACAATGCTGCTCTTATGGCTAACATCGCAGGCGACAAAGCCAAGGCAATAGAAGGATATAAAGAGTGCATCGCAAAAGGTTACTTCAACGAAGGCAACGTTTTCTCAAACCTCGCAGACATTTATAAGAATGAAGGCGATGAGGCAACAGCCCTGAAGATCCTCGAGGATGGTTTCGCTAAATATCCCAACAGCCAGTCAATCCTCGTAGGTCTCATCAACCACTATCTGACCACCGGCACCGAGCCTGACAAACTCTTCACTCTGCTGCACGACGCTCAGAAGAACGACCCGAAGAACGCTTCTCTCTATTATGTAGAAGGCGACGCTTACAAGAAACTCGGCGACTATGACAAGGCTCTCGAGCTTTTCGACAAGGCCAGCGAGGTTGATCCCAAGTACATCTACGGTGTCCTCAACAAAGGTATCCTCTTCTATGACCGCGCTGTCGAGGTTCAGGAGAAAGCCAGCCTCGAGATGGACGACGCCAAGTATGCAAAGCTTGTAGACGAGCTTAACGGTTATCTTGAGAAAGCAATCGAGCCTTTCGAGAAGTCATTCAACATGAGTGATGACAAGACCATCAAGACTGCTGTTGCCGACTATCTGAAGAACATCTACTTCAGGTTCAGAGACAGGTCAGCAGAATACCAGGCTGCATACGACAAGTACAACAACTACGTTAAAGGCGAATAAATCTGATTTTCAATATGGAAGGCTGCCCCACGGCAGCCTTCCTTTTTTAAAACAAACACTATTATCATGGGGGGTCTTTTCGGAGTCATTTCCAAAAGAAGATGTGTGACAGACCTGTTCTACGGCACTGACTATCACTCACATCTGGGAACCAAAAGAGGCGGTATGGCAGGTATCAATCCTGACGGCTCATTCGTGCGGGCCATCCACAGCCTCAAACAATCATATTTCAGAGTCAAATTCGAATCCGAGCTTTACAAGTTCACCGGCAACAGCGGCATCGGCGTAATCAGCGACAACGAGTCGCAGCCGATAGTGATGAATTCCCATCTCGGCCGTTTCGCCGCCGTAAGCGTCGCCAAGGTCAGCAACATAGACGCCCTCGAGCAGCAGGTGCTTGATTCAGGTAAGAACTTCACTGAGATGAGCGACGGTATGACGAATGCCACAGAGCTCATCTGCCACCTTATAACAGAAGGGGCGACCTTTGCTGAAGGAATAGACTACATGCACCACAAAGTATATGGCTCATGCTCTATCCTGCTTCTGACGCCCGAAGGCATCATCGCTGCAAGGGATTTCAACGGCCGCACTCCTCTGGTCATAGGCAAGAAGGAAGATTCCTATGCAGTGGCCAACGAGGACTTCAGCTTCTGCAACCTGGGTTATGAGAAATGCTACGAGCTCGGCCCCGGCGAAGCTGTGCAGATCACGGCTGACGGCTTCAGACAGATCCTGGAGCCGCGCGGAAGACATCATATCTGCTCGTTCCTCTGGATCTATTACGGCTACCCTTCAGCCGCTTACGAAGGGGTTAACGTGGATGATGTCCGCTACAATCTGGGCCGTCTGATGGGTAGCCAGGATGACACTCCCGTGGACATCGTTTCGTCTATTCCCGATTCCGGAACTTGCATGGCCATAGGTTATGCCCAGGGCCGCGGCATTCCGTACCGCAACGCAGTTGTCAAGTATACCCCCACTTGGCCCCGCAGCTTCATGCCGGCCGACCAGAGTATGCGCGATGTCGTAGCCAAGATGAAGCTCATCCCCAACTACTCGATCATGCGCAACCGCAGAGTTGCGTTCTGCGACGATTCCATCGTCCGCGGCACTCAGCTTCGTGACAATGTCGAGGCTTTCAAGAGCCACGGCTCGAGCGAGGTCCACATCCGCATCAGCTGCCCGCCGCTGATCTTCACTTGTCCTTTCCTCAATTACTCTGCATCGAAGTCTCCTCTGGAGTTCATCTCGCGCAGGGTCATCAAGGATCTGGAAGGCAGTCACGACAAGCATCTGGACGAGTATGCGATGTATGGAAGCGACAGATACATGGCTATGGTAGAAGCCATAAAGAAGCAGCTCAAGATGAATACGCTGAAGTTCAATACCATTGACAATCTGGTAGCTGCCATAGGTCTCGACAAGAACTGCATCTGCACCCACTGCTTCGACGGCAGCGACAAATGTGTTATTTAGTTTATAATTTGTTACATTTTTAGGCTAAAAAGTATTATCTTTGATATACCACTTTAACCTATTAATGCTAAACAAATATGACTATTTTCGTGTATGGCTTGAGTTTTAAGGCCAGAAGAGAAAATTTAATCGAGCTTTTTTCACCGTTCGGAACAGTTACGTCCGCCAGAATCATTATTAATAAGGAAACCCGCCGTTCACGCGGCTATGGCTTCGTAGAGATGGACGATGCAGATGCTGAAAGAGCAATTGCAGCCTTGGACGGCACTGAGCACATGGGAAGGACAATCAATGTGACAAAAGCCAACGACAGACCTGCAGCAACAGAATCATAGCGATGCTATAATATCTATTACTGAATTCAAAGTCTGCAGTATTCCAAGCAGAACCTTGCCGCCCGGCACTCCTATGAAAGGGATGTTCCGGGCGGCGATCGTTATAGGCATCAGCCACATCGCAGCCGAGCTTAGGGGGATGGCGACAAGGTTGGTGACCATGAAGTATTTCGGGAAGGAGCCGAAGTAGAGCAGTGACAGCGGAGCGGTGGCCGCCTGGCAGCTGATGGAGAGAGCCAGAGTGTTCCAGATGTATTTCATGGGAAGGCTGCGGGCGGCCAGCAGTGACTTCAGCCTCGGATAGAAGAAGTAGATGCCGATGACAGCGCAGTAGGAGAGCTGGAATCCGATTGCGAACGGAGCGTCGGGATTGAAGAGACAGATCAGCAGGGCGCTGATGGCAAGCGAGCGGAGCATGTTGCGGTCCGCTCCGAGTATCCCGCATATTTCATAGACTGTAATCATCGTCACGGCACGGCAGATCGAGCTGCTCAGGCCGGATACTATGGCGAAGGTCCAGAGTGAAGCCAGGATGACAGTACGCTTCACTGCCCTGGTGGCTCTGCTGTTTCCAAGTATGGAAAGGATGGCGTTGAGGAAGGCGTATACCACACCTACGTGGAGGCCGCTCAGGGCCAGCAGATGCATTGCCCCGCTGGCCTTGTACTGGCTCTTGAGCGCAGCGCTGAGCATCGATTTGTCGCCGATGGCAAGGGCCTTGGCTATCGCGACTTCATCGGAATTGGCGGGCAGGATGCTGTCCATAATGCCGGAAACCGCGGCCTTCAGCTCCTCTGCTCTGGCGAAGAGGGCCATCCCTTCGCGGGGGATGCCGCCGATCACCGCCCCGAAAGCTCCGAGGATTCCGAAGCATGCTGTCAGCAGGCCGGCCGGCACGCTGCTCCTGCCGATGCGGCTCAGGATGGCGATGCAGAAAGCCGCCGCAGCTGCGGTCGCCGCTGCGAGGAAGATGATGGCCGTTATACCAAAAGAAGAAAGGAAGACTTGCCAGAGCACGTCTCCCAGTATGTATGCGAGCGCATAGAATATTATGTCCCTACCTTTCCCCATTTCAATGTCCTCTGCCATCAAAGTTATGATTCTTTTTGTTATATTTGAAAGAATATTGCTAATAAAATTTAACCATGAAAATTCTTGTTCTGAACTGCGGTAGTTCCTCTTTGAAATACCAGGTGCTCGAGATGAGCGACACTGAAAACACCCTGTTGGCGAAAGGTCTCGTCGAGCGCATCGGCAGCCCGAATGCCTGCCATACCCATAAGGTCGACGGAAAAGACAAATATCAGGCGGAGAAGCCGATAGCCAATCACACCGAGGGCATCAGGAGCGTCCTCAACATCCTCACCGACCCCACGTACGGAGTGCTGAAGTATCTCTCGGAGATAGAGGCGGTAGGTCACCGCGTAGCCCACGGCGGAGAGTATTTCTTCAAGAGCGTCGCAGTCGACGAGGAGGTCAAGGAGAAGATAGAGAAGTGCTGCCTTCTCGCTCCGCTCCACAATCCTGCCAACCTTACCGGCATCAAGGCTATGGAAGAGCTGATGCCCGGTGTACCCCAGGTGGCAGTCTTCGACACCTCGTTCCATCAGAGCATGCCGGACTATGCGTACATGTACGCC
>JAFYZI010000119.1 GCA_017548725.1 Bacteroidales bacterium | reverse complement strand
GCCACGTGATACGCTCAATCGTTCCGATGTCCATCCCCTTGGTTTCCTTGAAGATGTACTTGATCAAACCTTCGAAGGTCTGGAGGATGTCCTCCTGGGAAACGAACGACATTTCACAGTCGATCTGGGTGAACTCGGGCTGACGGTCGGCGCGGAGGTCTTCGTCGCGGAAGCACTTGACAATCTGGAAGTAGCGGTCGAAGCCGGCCACCATCAGCAGCTGCTTGAAGGTCTGCGGGCTCTGCGGCAGGGCGTAGAAGTCGCCGGGGTTCATGCGGCTGGGCACCACGAAGTCGCGGGCTCCCTCAGGGGTGGACTTGATGAGGCAGGGGGTCTCGATCTCCATGAAACCCTCGCCGTCCAGATAGTTGCGGACCTCATGTGCCATGCGGTGGCGCAGCATCAGCGCTTTCTTGAGCGGGTTGCGGCGCAGGTCCAGATAGCGGTATCTCGCGCGCAGTTCCTCGCCGCCGTCGCTGACATCCTCGATGGTGAAAGGCGGGATCTCCGAAGGGTTCAGCACATCCACCTTGTCGAGAAGGATCTCGATGTCGCCGGTGTCCATCTTCGGGTTCTTGCTCTGACGTTCCGCCACACGGCCGGTAACCTGAATTACATATTCACGGCCGAGGCCTGCGACTGCGGCAGCCACCGCCTCGTCGCTGGCTGCGTCTGCCACCAGCTGAGTTATGCCGTAGCGGTCGCGAAGGTCCACGAATGTCATTCCGCCCATCTTGCGGACTCTCTGCACCCAACCGGCCAGAGTCACGGTCTGCCCTGCATCTGACAGGCGCAGCTCACCGCATGTATGTGTCCTGTACATATCTGACTATTGTTGTTGATTCATTATTTCCTGAGCTTCGTCGAGAAGGTCAATTGACATAAGATTAAGCTGCATCTGGCGAAGTACCATCATCGACGTCTCGTTGATGAGCAGCGTAGCCCATGTGAAGTAGGCGTCTGCGTTCAGGTGCAGGCCGTCGATAGAGAAGTCGGCTTTGAGGCAGCCGTTCTCGTCGCTCAGGGCTTTGGCCACATCGATATATTTGTATTTGTACTTGCTTTCGGCTGCCTTGAGGTATTTGTTGAGCTCGACGACTTTGGCGTTGATGGTGTTGTCGCGGTCGCGCTCTGCAGTTACAGGGAGGGTCGACTGCACATAGAGGACAGTTTCGGGAAGCTCTTTGGTGAGTTTCGCAAGGAGCTTGTCGTAGTCCGCCCAGATCGTTTCAACGGTTTTTGAAGGGTTGGTGATGTCGTTGATGCCGCCCATCAGGAAGATGGCTGTGGGGTTGTCGGCAACAACGTCGTCAACGCGGTTGTACATGCCGGCCAGCACGTCTCCGCCTACGCCTCTGTTAGTCGTGCGGAGTATCGGGAAGAGCTCCTCCCACGGGCCGCGGCGGGTAATGCTGCTGCCCAGGAACATGATGCTGTGGGTGTTGTGCGGCAGCGAGTTGAAGATAGACACGCGGTTGTGGTGTGCCGGGCTGATGGTGGGGTACTGGTGGTCGTCGGCGTGGTTGTACTGCTTGGTGTATCCTGACAACCAGATGAGAACCTTCTCTGCCACTTTCTCATAGCCGAGACCGTTGAGGCTGCGGCCGTCGTATGTGAATTGTTCGCCCATGCGTCCGCTGCCGTCCGCCATGTTGCTGATATCGATGAAAGTGAAGACCTTGCCGGCCTCGGCTTCATCCTTGATATGCTTGTTGGCCTTGGCCACTGCGACTACGCCCTCGTCGTTAACCTGGCGGTCTGCGAGGATGCTGATGTAGTAGAGCTCAGTCTCGGGAGAGAGAGCGTGGGCGCGGCGGAAGATTTCCTTGACGTTGGCGATTACGGTGTCGGCGGCCAGGTTGGCGGTTCCTTCTTTAGCCCTCTTTATGTCCTGCAGGCCGGTGCTCACGAAGAGTTTCTTCGGGTGGGCCATGGCGATGTTGTCGACGCGGTAGAGGGTGTGCGGCGAGCCTTCGAACATAATGCCACGGTTGATGAAGGTGGTGTCATTGAAGAAGTCGCCCCACTCGCCGAAGTCGATGATTTCGTCGCCGAGCATCACTATGTTCTCGGGATATATCGGGAGGTCCTTGAAGAATGTGCTCTTCTCGATGTAATAATCCTCGTAATCATACCATGTGGGCTCGGGAACTTTGTCGAGCCTGGTCTTTGTCTGGCAGCTGCCGGCCATCATCAGTACTGCTGCTGCGGCCAGAGTGCAAAGTGTAAGATTCAGTTTCATATCGTTATTTATTGTTTCTATACGTTGAAGAGGAAGTGCATGATGTCGCCGTCGCCCACGACGTAGTCCTTGCCTTCGCTGGCAAGCTTTCCGGCGGCGCGGCAGGCGGCCTCGCTTCCGTAATGGATGAAGTCGTCGTACTTGATGACCTCGGCGCGGATGAAGCCTTTCTCGAAATCGGTATGGATGACACCGGCGGCCTTCGGGGCCTTGTCGCCCTTGTTGATGGTCCAGGCGCGGACTTCGGGCTCGCCTGCAGTGAAGTAGGTCTGGAGGCTGAGCAAAGAGTAGGCTTCGCGGATGAGGCGCTCCACGCCGGAGTTCTCGAGGCCGATCTCTTCGAGGAACATCTGGCGCTCCTCATAGCTGTCGAGCTCGGCGATCTCGCTCTCGATGCGGGCGGCGATGATCATCATCTTGGCGTCTTCGTTCTTGATGGCTTCGGCTACGGCTTCAGTATATTTGTTGCCTTTGGCGGCGGAATTCTCGTCGACGTTGCAGACATAGAGCACGGGCTTGCATGTCAGCAGGCAGAACTCCTTGGCGAGCTTCTCCTCGTCGGGATTCTGGGGGATGACTTCGCGGGCGTTGTGGCCCTGCTCCAGCACGGCTTTGTAGCGCTCG
>JAFYZI010000118.1 GCA_017548725.1 Bacteroidales bacterium | reverse complement strand
TAGAAGCTTGCGATCAGCGTAGGAGGCATGAGCAGCACGGACACCAGCGTAAAGATCTTCATGATCTTGTTCTGGTCCAAGTTGATCAGGCCTAGCACGGTGTTCTGCAGATACTCGAGACGTTCGAAGCTGAAGTTCGTGTGGTTTATCAGAGACGAGATATCCTGCAGCATGATAGTCAGCTTGGTGTTGATCTCATCAGGAGTCTTCTCACTCTTGAGGATGCTGGAGATGACCCTCTGCTTGTCGACTATGTTCTCGCGCACCAGCATGGTGTTTTCCTGCAGCTGGTTGATGTCCAGCACGAACTCGTCGCCGATGTTTTCTCCGAGGCTCACCCGCTTGCTGTACTGCTCGATTTCCTTCGACATCAACTCGATCATGTCGGCGTCCATGTCGACCCTGTTCTCGAGGATACCCAGCAGGATGTGGAAACCCGTGGGATAGCCCTTGCGCCCCGCCAGGATGCGGCGCTGGATGTCAGTGAAGCTGCGCAGAGGCACCTGACGCACAGAGACTATCGTATCCTCGCTGAGGATGAACGACACTGACTCCATGGTGTAATTCTCGGGGCCCGGGATGAGGAAGTTGGTGTTGATGAAAATTTCGTCCTCAGTCTCGCTGTAACGAGATGAACTCTCGATCTCCTCGGCCTGTGCGCGGCTCTGCAGCGTAGTCCCGAGAAAATCCTCGACGGCCCTCTTCTCTTCTCCGGTGGGGTCGAACAAATCCATCCAGAGGACATCCTTCTGCTGCAATGTGCTCAGGATCTCCACAGACTGGCTTGTATCTATAGTAGAGTTGGTATTGTTGTAGAATATTTCAATCATGATTCCCGATATTAAGATGGTTCCACATTCTGTTATTTAACAGAGTGGCCATCCGGATCGGGGACTTGTCTTAACGAAGCGTGTATTGAGGACACAGATCATCGTCGATTTTGATTTTATTCTACAGTTTTGGATTTTAAGCGGTGCAAATTTAAACTTTTATTTCAAAAATCCAAAACTTGCAGGCCTCAGGCTGTCAGATGCTCTATCAGTATCTTGACTCCGATAGCGATGAGCACAAGGCCTCCTATCAGGTAGCTTTTCTTTCCGAAGATACGGGCAGCCCATTCGCCACCCTTCAGCCCCAGCTCGCTGGCACCCGCAGTAACTGCGAACACCGTAATAAGGGCCAGCACCATCCTGCGTATGTCGACCTGCAGGGCGGCCATTGAAATCCCGACCGCAAGCGCATCTATCGAAGTCGCCACGCAGGCCAGCAGCAGCTTGGGAGTGTCCAGCAGATCGACCTGCTTGTCGTCCGAAGGAGCCCTGCTGTCTATAATCATCTTTCCGCCGATGAAGGCCAACAGGATGAATGCCACCCAGTGGTCGTATGCCTCGATGTAGCGCACAAAACTGCCGCCTAGCAGCCAGCCTGCCAGCAGGAAGGCGGCCTGGATCAGGCCGAAAGTCGATATGATGCGGATGTTCTGGCCTGGCTTGAGATTCTTTATGCAGAGACCGCCCACGATGCTGAAGGCCAGGGTGTCGAAGCTCAGGCCGATAGCAAGCAGGAGTATCTCGATGAAAGTCATTTTCTACGATTTGAATGGCTGGCGGTTGACTATCGAGCGGCCGAGCGTCATCGAGTCGGTGTACTCCAGGTCGTCGCCGAAGCCTACGCCGCGGGCGATGGCGGTCAGCTTCACGCCGTACTGCGCCAGCTGCCTTGAAATGTAGTAGGCGGTGGTCTCCCCTTCCATCGATGTGCTCAGGGCGAGGATAATCTCGTCTATGCCGCCGGCAGCCACTCTTTCGGCCAGCTCCTTTATGGTAAGGTCTCCGGGGCCGACGCCGTCGATCGGAGATATTATGCCGCCGAGGACATGGTACAGACCGTGATACTGCCCGGTGTTCTCGATGCTCAGCACATCAGCGTGGCTCTCCACCACGCAGACTGTGCGGCTGTCTCGGCTGGCATCGTCGCAGAAGGCGCAGCTGCCGTCGTCGCTCAGCATGTGGCATCTGGGGCAGAACTTTATCTTGCTGCGGAAATCTACTATCGAAGATGAGAACTTCTCCACGTTGGGAACGGGTTCCGACAGCAGATGCAGGGCGAGCCTCAGCGCGCTGCGACGGCCGATGCCGGGCAGGGACGCCAGGCTTTCCACGGCATCTGCGAGCAGTTTAGATCCGTATTCGTTCTTAAACATCCTTCTTGAGATTTTCTACGGCCTTGGCCACCGAACCGTATTTCAGCAGCAGCTTGCGGGCCTGTTCGCGGTCAGCCAGTCCTGTGCGGGCCATGAGCGTCGCCACGGCCTTGTCCATCAGTTCTTCTGAAGTCCTCGCCTCCTGCTGCCTGCGGCGGGTGTGATATTCCACGAGCGCGTCGATGGGGCTGCGCATCACAGTTCCGAGCCTTATGCCGGCGTCGTCGAGACATCTGGCGAGGATATCCTTGTACACCTCTGCCACCGAGCCTATGAAACTTACGTCCAGATGATAGCAGTCATATTGCATGACGTTCATACGGATGAAGTCGTTGAAGGCTCCGGTCACGAGGGCGTTTATGTAAGGATGGTCGAGATGTTCCTCCAGGAAGGGCGAGAAAGAGCCCAGGAACTTGCCTGGCTCCGGCTCGCGGTACACATGGCGGACAATCGCAGCATAGTCAAGGTGGTAGCGCTCTTCGAACTCGGTCTGGAGCTGTGCGGGCAGCAGACCTTTCACGACTGCTTTCAGCAGCCTCTTGCCCAGGTCGGCTCCGCCCGCCTCATCGCCGAGGATGAAGCCGCCGGAACGGACGTTGCGGACTATCCTGTGGCCATCGTAATAGCAGCTG
Organism: Bacteroidales bacterium; assembly: GCA_017548725.1. Taxonomy (GTDB): domain Bacteria; phylum Bacteroidota; class Bacteroidia; order Bacteroidales; family UBA932; genus Equibacterium. The sequence goes on along the minus strand of JAFYZI010000118.1, from coordinate 1,788 downwards.
TTGGAGCCGGTGCCGAGAATGCAGGCGATGCCTTCACGGTCGCCGAACAGAGCCCTGGCAGCACCCAGCATGTCCGATTCCACATATATCAGATCGTAGTCGATGACTTCCGAGAACGCGCCGCGCACCCGGTCTGCAGCCTCCCCTATCACTCCGGCGCCATAGAAGTATATTGCATCCACCTTGCCGCCGCAGACGGGCAGCAGCTGGGCTTTCAGAGCCTCCTGCATGGCAGCCTGGCTGACGTAGACGGGGTTCATGCCGCTGCACGCAGCCTTGCGCACCTTGCCATTGTCATCTATGACACGGAAATCAACCTTTGTAGAGCCGCTGTCGGCAATAATAATCATGAGCCAGTCTTTTAGAACGCAAATGAGAGCTTAACCATTCCGTTGCGGGGAGCCTGGGGATAATAGCCCACTTCGTCGCCGTAGGCCCAGGCATCTGCCACATACTTCTTGTTAAGCAAGTTGTCTACAAAAATAGACAATTTTACGTTCTTGGAGAAACTGAATGAAGCACTTTGGCTCACTACCGTGTAGCGCGGCAGAGTCTTCGCCTCACTGCCGGTATTGTCGATATATTGTTTCCCCACAAACTTGACCGTGGTGGCAAGTTCGAGACGCTTCGCAATCTTGAAAGTAGCGACTCCCGAAGCAATTGCAGCCGGGGACAGCGCCAGGTCTTTCAGGCCCCCGTCGATCACTATCTTATTAGTAGATAAGGTGGCATTGGCGTCCAGACGGAACCATTCCGCAGGCTGATATGCCACCACCAGCTCTATTCCGCGGCGGTAGCTGCGCTTCACGTTCTCCTTGATGAGATAGCCGGACGGCGTAAAGCGGCCGGTGGTGACTAGCTGGTTGTCGTATTCCATCAGGTAGATATTGGCAGAAGCCGAGAACTGCGGGGAGGCGAACCTGTAGCCCACTTCGTAGTCAGCCATCGTCTCGGGGTAGACCTTCGTGCCGTTGGCCACCGCATCCTTGAGGTCGGCGCGGCTGGGCTCCTTGTGTCCGATGGCTACAGAGGCGTACACCGTGCCGGCTTCGCCGAGATCGTAGCTGGCGCCGGCCTTGGGGTTGAAGAAGTTCCATACATATACGCTGTCGAGCTTAGTGCCGTCGTCGTCAGGGCCTTTCATGCTGTAATTCACATGCCTGAACTGCAGGTCGGCATATACGGAGAGTCTCTCCCACATCTTCCGCTCGAGACGGGCGAATGTCGAGAAGTCGCTCTTCACCGAACTGTTGTCATACCACGGCTTCTCGGGGCCGTAGTCCACCTGTCCCTGCCTCCAGATCACTTCGCCGAAATGGTGGCCGTAATATCTCGAATACGCAAGGTTGAAGATAGCCTCGGTCTTCTCATCGCGATACTTCAGGTTGCTGGCGCCTGCGAAGTTGTCGGCGGCCGAGCTCTTGCGGTTGATGTAGTCGACCTTCTTGTCCTTGTAGGCCTCGTAATAGCCCTCGCCTCCTGTATAGTTCAGCGTGGTGCTGAGAGTCAGGGCGTCGTTCAGGCGGGCCACATGGATCAGCTGATAGTGGTTCTGGCTGTAATTGTCGGAATCGTTGTCGTAATAGCATACCTTACCGTTGGAGTCGACATACTCCCCGGCAGGGTTGTAGCGGCGGTCCTTTGCCATCTGCTCAGCAGAAATGCCCTCCCAGGTGATGCCGGAATGCTGGACACCGTGCAGGAAGTTGAACTTCAGAAGGTTGTTCTCATTGTTCCAGGACACCGAAGCCAGCATCGAGTTAAGGTCCACCCATGCGTTGCGGATAT
>JAFYZI010000117.1 GCA_017548725.1 Bacteroidales bacterium | reverse complement strand
TCAGAACTCTACCGACTGCTGCTTCTACAGAACCACGAATCCATCAAGGACGCATACAACGAGGACCAGCAGATAATGCGCAAGCGTTCACGCCCGAAAGTGCTGCTCGCTACTAACATGACGGAAGGCATCGAGCTCTACAACAAATACAGGGACAACCTGCTCGGCGTCATCTCTGACATCGGCATTATAATAAACAAGGGCGACAAGGTTTACGACGAGAAGAAGGACGCCGGCATCGAGATTGCGAAGATCATAAAGGCCCAGACCCCCTGGATGCCCGTCATCCTGCAGTCTTCCCAGTCTGAATACAAACAGGTCGCCGACGAGATGGGCGTAGGTTTCATAGCCAAGAATTCTCCGACCCTCCTCGAAAGCCTCAGGAGCTATATCCTCAAGGAATTCTGCTTCGGCGATTTCCGGTTCGAATCGCAGAGTTCCATGATGGATTTCGGCCATGCAGCCGACCTCCAGCAGATGGAAGAGCTCATCAAGATAGTGCCGGATGACGTGCTGGAATACAACCTGTCCCAGATGAGGCTCTCCAAGTGGCTGTATGCAAGAGGTCTTTTCCCTCTGGCCAAGGTGCTCCGCAGCATCAACAGCAGCGATTTCGAGTCCACTGAGGCGCATCGCAATTCGCTCGTCAAGCTGTTCCATGACTACCGCCGCATGCTCGGCCAGGGCATCGTGGCCCAGTTCGACGAAGAGCATTACAGCGACGCGATCAGCTTCGCCAGGATAGGAGAGGGCTCGATAGGCGGAAAGGCCCGCGGCCTTGCCTTCATGAACGGCGTGCTGGCAAAGCACAACCATTACTTCAAATATCCCAACGTCCGGATAACTATCCCGAGAAGCGTGGTGCTTGCCACCGACTGCTTCGACGATTTTCTCAATCTGAACGGACTGCGCAACATCATCCTTGAAGACGGCATGGACGACGACTCGGTGCTCTCCGAGTTCCTCAACAGTATCGTGCCGCCGTATCTCTACAGCCAGCTGAAGGCCTTCGTGGTGACCTGCACCAGGCCGCTCGCCGTGCGCTCGTCTTCAAAGCTCGAAGACTCGCACTACCAGCCCTTCGCCGGCGTGTATTCGACCTACATGATACCGCGCTGCGAAGATGACGACCAGATGCTCCGCATGCTGATCCGCGCTATAAAGAGCGTCTACGCATCGGTGTTCTACGCTTCATCCCGCGCATACATACAGTCTACCCAGAACGTGCTGTCGGAAGAAAAGATGGCCGTGCTGATCCAGGAAGTCTGCGGTACTGAAGACAATGGCTACTACTTCCCGACCTTGTCAGGCGTTGCCCGCTCCCGCAACATGTATCCCATCGGCTACGAGAAGTGCGAGGACGGCGTCTGCAACATCGTGATGGGCCTCGGCAAGGCAGTGGTCGACGGAGAGAAGAGCCTGCGCTTCTGCCCGGTATACCCCGACAACGTGCTCCAGACTTCGACTCCGGCCCTGGCAGTCCAGGAAGCCCAGACCGAGATCATGGCCCTCGACATGAACCCCAACAGTTTCAAGGCTTCGACCAACGACGCTGTAAACATAGCCCGCATCTCGGCAACAGAAGTCGAGAAATACAGGAATGCGAAATATACCTGCTCGTATTACGACTATCTGAACGACCGCATCAGCGAGGCCGCCCCGTTCGGCTCAGCCTTCAGGGTCATTACCTTCAACCGAATCCTGAAGTACAATTCCTTCCCGCTGCCTGAGATCATCAGGGACATGCTGGCGATAGGAGAGCAGGAGCTTCTCTGCCCCGTGGAGATAGAGTTCGCCGTAAACATGGATGTAAAACCCGGCGACACGCCGGTCTTCTACCTGCTGCAGATCAGGCCCATCATCCAGAACGACGAGGCCAAGAAGCTTGACTGGAGCAAGATAGACACCAGTGACGCGATAGTCTATTCCGAGTCTGCACTTGGAACAGGGCTGATGAGCGGGATCAAACATGTGATATACATGAAGTTCGACAAGTTCAACCCCCTCAACACTGAGGCTATAGCGGATGAGCTCAAAGACTTCAACAAATACCTCAAGGACCTCAAGGAGGAATATGTCCTCATCGGCACCGGCCGCTGGGGCTCCACCGACCCTCTGCTCGGAGTTCCCGTGCGCTGGAACCACATTTCCGAGGCCAGGGTAATAATCGAGTCGGCGCTGCCCGATTTCAACATCGAGGCCAGCCAGGGCACCCATTTCTTCCAGAACGTGACCTCCCTCGGCGTGGGCTATCTCTCGCTCGATCCCGGCCACGGAGAGGGCAAGCTGAACCTTGAAGAACTGGACAAGATGGCTGCCGTCAAGGACGGCGAGTACCTGCGCATGGTGGCCTTCGACAATCCGCTCTACATCTATGTGGACGGCCAGTCAAGGAAAGCGATAATCAAGAAGAACGAATGATTTATATTTTTATAAACTAACAAACAGAGTTATTATGAATGCAAAAAGTTACGTAGACAATTTCATGAACGATCTTGTCACAAAGAATCCGGGCGAGCCTGAGTTCCACCAGGCAGTCAGAGAAGTTGTAGAGAGTGTTGCCGATTACATCCTCGAAAGCCCCCAGCTGATGAAGATGAAAGTGATGGAGCGCATTGTCGAGCCCGAGCGTGTGATAATGTTCCGTGTCCCCTGGGTTAATGACGCCGGCGAAGTTGTGATCAACAAAGGTTACCGCGTGCAGATGAACAGCGCCATCGGCCCCTATAAAGGTGGCGTCCGTTTCCATGCAAGCGTAAACTTGAGCATCCTCAAGTTCCTCGCATTCGAGCAGACATTCAAGAACAGCCTTACAACCCTCCCTATGGGCGGCGGCAAAGGCGGCAGTAACTTCGACCCTAAAGGCAAGTCAGAAATGGAAATCATGCGTTTCTGCCAGAGCTTCATCACTGAGTTGTATCGTCACATCGGTCCCGACACCGACGTTCCTGCAGGTGACATCGGAGTAGGCGGCCGCGAGGTTGCATATATGTTCGGACAGTACAAACGTCTGAGCAACGAGTTCACAGGCACATTCACCGGCAAGGGTATCTCATTCGGCGGCTCGCTGATGCGTCCCGAGGCTACCGGTTACGGTGCATGCTACTTCGGCGAGGCTATGCTTGCCACCCGCGGTGACAGCTACAAGGGCAAGAAAGTCTGCATCTCAGGTAGCGGTAACGTGGCTCAGTTCGCAGCCAAGAAGGCTACCGAGCTCGGAGCAACCGTAATGACCATGTCTGACTCCAACGGCTACATCTACGATCCCGACGGAATCAGCCCTGAGAAACTCCAGTACATCTTCCAGCTCAAGAACGTCCTCCGCGGCCGTATTCGTGAGTATGCCAACAAGTATCCGACAGCCAAGTACGTTGCCGACGCACGTCCGTGGGGTGAAAAATGCGACATCGCAATGCCTTGCGCAACTCAGAACGAGCTCAACGGCGCCGAGGCTGACATGCTCCTCAAGAACGGTTGCAAGTGCGTCGTAGAAGGCGCCAACATGCCTACCACTCCTGACGCTATCGCCAAGTTCCAGGCTGCCAAAATCCTCTACTCTCCGGGTAAGGCTTCCAACGCCGGCGGTGTTGCAACTTCAGGTCTCGAGATGAGCCAGAACTCAATGCGTCTCGGCTGGAGCGCTGAAGAAGTCGACCAGCGTCTGCGCGGCATCATGAGCAACATCCATAGCGCATGCGTGAAGTACGGTACTGAGCCCGACGGATACATCAACTACGTTAAGGGTGCCAACATTTCCGGCTTCATGAAGGTTGCCGACGCAATGCTTGCACAGGGTATCGTATAATCCCGCACTGCTTTCATGCAAATAAAAACCCCGGAGGCTGGATGCTTCCGGGGTTTTTATCATTAAGAAGGGAATGCTTATTTCACCTCCCAGGTAGAGCCGCTGCGCAGCAGGTCGTCTACGCAATGGATCTTTGACTTGGCAGTTACGTCGTTCACCTGGTCCTGTACGTTGATGTCGTAGGTCTTGTCCTTTACGTCGCGGATGACGCCGAGAGCTACGGGCATGTCAGGATACTTCATGTCGATGAGCATGCTCTGCAAGCCGATGTCGTTGCTGTCGGTGTGGTGGGTGAGGATGTCGTCGAGAGTGACGCCGTCTTCGCCGATCTTGGCAACAGCCAGCTGTCCGTCCTTGAGGATGAGACCCTTGTCGTTGTTGGCGCCGAAGAGCATCTTCTGGCCGTCACGCAGGGTGATGGTGTGCTCGGCCCTGTTCTCGCGGGCTGCGAAGGCTGCATGCGCTCCGTCGTTGAAAATCACGCAGTTGGTGAGCATCTCGCATACTGAAGTTCCCCTGTGCTTTGCTGCGGTGATGAAAATAGACTGGTTCAGAGCCAGGTCGTTGTCGATGCCGCGGGCGAAGAATGTGCCGTGTGCGCCCAGGACAAGCATGCCCGGGGTGAACGGATTCTCCACAGTGCCGTAAGGAGAAGTCTTGGTAATGGTGCCGAACTTCGAAGTGGGGCTGTACTGACCCTTGGTCAGACCGTAGATCTGGTTGTTGAACAGAACTATGTTGAGGTCGACGTTGCGGCGGATGGCGTGGATGAAGTGGTTGCCGCCGATGGCGAGAGCGTCGCCGTCGCCGCAGGC
>JAFYZI010000116.1 GCA_017548725.1 Bacteroidales bacterium | reverse complement strand
ACACTTTCTACCAGTTCTGGCTGAACGTGAGCGACGAGGACGCCAAGAAATATATCAAGATATTCACCATGCTCGACCAGGAGCAGATCGCTGCCCTCGTGGCTGAGCAGGAGCAGGCTCCGCACCTGCGTCCCCTCCAGAAGGCTCTGGCCCGCGAGATCACCGTCATGGTTCACGGCCAGCAGGAGTACGACAAGGCTGTCGAGGCTTCCGGCGTGCTGTTCGGCAACTCGACCTCACAGGTGCTCCACAACCTCGACGAGCAGACTTTCCTCAGCGTCTTCGACGGCGTGCCGCAGTACAACCTCGACAAGGCCAAACTCGGCGCTCCGGTGCTGGACATGCTGGCAGTGGATACCGACGTATTCCCCTCAAAGGGTGAATGCCGCAAGATGATCCAGGGCGGCGGACTGTCCGTCAACAAGGAGAAAGTCACCGACATCAATGCTACCATGCCGGCCGACCTGCTTCTCAACGGCAAGTACATCCTCGTCCAGAAAGGCAAGAAGAATTATTACATCCTCAAATTCGAATAATATGGAAGGCAGTGAAAGCACAAGGCAGCTGAAGGTTGCCGGCCAGATAAAGCGCGACATGGCGGAAATAATCCGCGGCCGCGGCATGGCTGCATTCGACGGTGCCCTCGTGACTGTCAGCGGAGTGAAGATCAGCTCCGACCTGGCGGTGGCGAAGGTCTACCTGAGCATCTTCCCTTCGAGCAAGACTCAGGGCGTGATGCAGACCATAGAGCAGATGTCGGGTTCGCTGCGCGGCGAGCTCGGCCGTCGCGTCGCAAAGCAGCTGCGCATCGTGCCGGAGCTGACTTTCTATGTCGACGACTCCCTGGATTACGTAGAGCACATCGACGAGCTTCTGAAACTTTAGCAGCACAAGCGCAGAGCCTTTATGAAGCCGGATTTCTTCATAGCGAAGCGATATCTGTTTGCCCGCAAGTCGCATAATGTAATCAACATTATCTCGATTATCTCGGCGGCCGGTATCGCGATAGGCTGTGCTGCGCTCGTGATAATCCTTTCGATATACAACGGCTTCGACACTCTGGTCAAGGACCTGTACGACTCGACTAGCCCCGACCTGCTGATAACCCCGGCGAAGGGCAAGACCTTCTCTGCCGACAGCGAGGCTTTCAGGGCGCTGCGGAGCGACGCCAGGGTGGCCAGCTTCAGCGAGATCCTGGAGGAGAATGTCTTTTTGATGTACGGCGACAACCACACTGTCGTTACGGCGCGGGGCGTGGACCGGGACTACGGCGCCGCTTCCGGCCTGGACAGCTACATCACCGTCGGAGAGTTCCTGATGTATGAGGGGGATTCGCCGAGGATGGTGCTGGCGGCCAAGATTTCCGGCACGCTGTCGGTTAACATCCGTTTTCTGACGCCTATTTCGGCCATATACCCTTCCACCACCGACACTCTGAACATCTTCAATCCGGCGTCAGTCCTCCGCACGGAGAAAATCTTCCCTTCGGGAATCATTTCTGTCGACGAGAACTTCGACGGCAAATATGTCTTCATGCCCCGCGAGACTCTGGGAGCCCTCACCGGCCATGACGAGGTGAGCTGCGTGGAGCTGCGCTTCACACCGGAAGCCCTGTCGGGCGACGGCATCGTGACTTCGTCGGTACAGAAAAGCATCGCCAAGGCTCTCGGGGACGACTTCGTAGTGCGCAACCGCTACCAGCAGAACGAGTCGCTGTACAAGGTGATGAGATACGAGAAGCTGGCTGTATATTTCATCCTGATATTCGTGATGCTCATCATCTCCTGCAACGCCCTCGGCTCGCTGTCGATGCTGATTATCGACAAGAAGGAGGACATAGAGATACTGAAATCCATGGGCGCGACCAAGAAGCAGATCCGCCACATCTTCCGCATGGAAGGCTGGATGATCTCGCTGCTGGGCATCATAATCGGCGTGGCTCTGGGGCTGCTGATATGCTTCATCCAGGCCCGTTTCGGCATCGTAAAGCTGCCGGGCAACTTCGTGGTGGACGCCTATCCGGTGAAGGTGCAGTGGGGTGACGTGACGCTGGTATTTGTGATTGTGGCCGCCATCGGTGCTATAATGGCACAGCTGCCGGTCAAAAGTGGCATCAAGTAGTGCCAATTTGGCAGATTGTGGCCGATGGCACTCAATTTGCCGTAAGCAGGCCTCGAACTGAAAAACAAACAAAATATTAAAATACTACTACTATGAACATTAAACCTTTAGCAGACAGAGTGCTGGTTGAGCCCAAAGAAGCTATGACCAAGACAGCAAGCGGTTTGTACATCCCTGACACCGCAAAAGAGAAACCCCAGGAAGGAGTAGTCGTTGCAGTCGGCAACGGCACCAAGGATGAGCCTATGGAGCTCAAAGTTGGCGACACCGTCCTCTATGGCAAATATGCCGGCACAGAAGTCTCAGCAGACGGCAAGAGCTATCTGATCATGCGTCAGAGCGATGTCGTGGCTATCGTTTGTTAACATCTAAAATCGTATAATATCATGGCAAAAGAGATCAAATTTGACATCGATGCACGCAACCTGATGAAGGAAGGTGCAGACGAACTGGCCAATGCGGTGAAAGTGACCCTCGGTCCCAAAGGCCGCAATGTTGTCATCGACAAGAAATATGGCGCTCCCCAGGTGACCAAGGACGGTGTTACCGTAGCAAAGGAAGTTGAGCTTGAGGACCGTTTCCAGAACATGGGCGCACAGATGGTTAAGGAAGTTGCAGCTAAGACCAACGACCAGGCCGGCGACGGTACCACCACTGCTACAGTGCTCGCACAGGCAATCCTTGACGTAGGTCTGAAGAACGTTACCGCAGGCGCCAACCCGATGGACCTGAAACGCGGTATCGACAAAGCTGTTGACGCAGTAGTCGAGAACCTCAAGAAGCAGAGCCAGACTGTCGGCCATGACTACTCCAAGATCGAGCAGGTCGGCACAATCTCAGCCAACAACGACAACTATATCGGCAAGCTCATCGCTGACGCTATGGAGAAAGTCCAGAACGACGGCGTGATCACAGTTGAAGAGGCCAAGGGTACTACCACCGAGGTTAAGGTCGTTGAAGGTATGCAGTTCGACCGCGGTTACATCTCAGCATATTTCATGACTGAGCCTGACAAGATGGAAGCTGTGCTTGACAATCCTTACATCCTGCTTTCAGAGAAGAAGATTTCTACGATGAAAGACCTCATGCCTATCCTCGAGCCCATCGCACGTGAAGGCAAGGCCCTGTTCATCATCGCCGAGGATGTGGACGGCGAGGCGCTGACCACTCTCGTTGTGAACAAGATCCGTGGCACCATCAAGGTTGCTGCAGTGAAATCTCCGGGCTTCGGCGACCGCCGCAAGGCCATCATGGAAGATATCGCCATCCTTACCGGCGGTAAGGTTATCTCAGAGGAGCGCGGCTTCACTCTCGAGAACGCCACCATGGATATGCTCGGCCAGGCCGAGAAGGTTGTCATCACCAAGGACAACACTACTATCGTAAACGGCTGCGGCGACAAGGAAGAAATCCACAACCGTATCGCTTCTCTGCGCAAGCAGATTGAGACCACCACAAGCGATTACGACCGCGAGAAACTCCAGGAGCGTCTCGGCAAGCTCGCCGGCGGTGTTGCAGTCCTCTATGTAGGTGCAGCCAGCGAGATCGAGATGAAGGAGAAGAAAGACCGCGTCGAGGATGCTCTGAGCGCTACCCGCGCAGCTGTCGAGGAAGGTATCGTGCCGGGCGGCGGAGTTGCTTACATCCGCGCCACCGAGGCTCTCAAGAAGCTCAAAGGTGACAACGAAGACGAGCAGACCGGTATCAACATCGTGGCTCGCGCCATCGAGGCTCCGCTCCGCACCATCGTCGAGAACGCTGGTGTTGAAGGCAGCGTAGTAGTCCAGAAGATCAAGGAAGGCAAGGCTGACTTCGGTTACAATGCCCGCACCGACAAGTACGAGAACCTCTACGAGGCCGGCGTCATCGATCCTACCAAGGTAGCCCGTATCGCCCTCCAGAACGCCGCTTCAGTTGCCGGCATGTTCCTCACCACCGAGTGCGTGATCGCCGACATCCCCGAGCCCGTTCCGCCCACTCCCCCGATGCAAGGCCCGATGATGTAATCCATCACGCCTGACAATAAAAAAGGCTGACCGCACTGGTCAGCCTTTTTTATTGTTCTATGCACTCTATTGAAGGACGATGTCCAGGAAGAAGGCGGAGTACTGGTCGTCGGTCTTGTCGCTGTAGCTGATGCCTCTTATCGGGGTGATTTCCTTGCCGTCGAAGGTGGCCTTGGTGCATCTGGGGAAACGGATCCATTCGCCGCGCTGAATATCTTCTGCCCAGTACGCAACTATTACGTGGACGGAATCGTCGCCGAATACTGCAGGACATTTGACATTGTATGTCAGGGTTTCCTGAAGGGGAAGTCTCCTGCTGATGGCGCCGGCCACCAGGTTGCTGCCCATGTACCAGGTTCCGTCACCGATATAGGTCCCGTCTTCCCTGGTCTTCAACCAGCTGTGATTGGTGTCAAACTTAGTAGCAGTGAAATAGGCATTGTTGTTTATGTTGCCGTTGCCGGGTACAATCTCCAGCGAATACTTCTCGGGGTTGATCTCGTTCTTGTACACAAGGGCGTTCGGGTCAGACTTATAATATTCTTCGCCCAGCGTAGCTACCAGGTCGTTACCCTGGGCATCCTTGAAGCTGGCCTGCAAAAAATAGTAATCGTAATACTCCGGGGGATTGTCTGGCAGGAAGATGTCGGTCACGCTTTTGCACGAAGGCAGCACAGCCGCCAGCAGCGCGAGCATTATAGAATATCGGATAGCTTTCATGATATCTTATTTCCTTTTAGATGCATTTTTAATCATAAACGCGGCATCTATTGTAAAAAGCGCCGGGATCGAATCGACCTCCGGCGCCCTTTTTATGATGTGACTGCTGTTACTTCTTTGCAGGAGTCTTTGCAGCCTGACGTGCGAGACGTTTCTGGTTCAGGTCGTACATAACCGGAGTACCGATGAAGATTGAAGCATAAGTACCTACGATTACGCCGAGAGCCAGTGAAACAGAGAATCCGCGGATTGACTCACCACCGAAGATTGCGATTGCAATCAAAACGACGAGGGTAGTCAATGACGTGTTGATGGTACGGCTCAAGGTTGCGTTCAACGCACCGTTTACGGTATCCTTGAGGTCACGTTTCGGGTACAGGGCCCTGTGCTCACGGATACGGTCGAAGATCACCACGTTATCGTTGATAGAGTAACCGATGATGGTCAGCACGGCAGCAATGAACTGCTGGTCGACGTCGAGGGTGAACGGCAGGATTCCGCTGAAGATTGAGTAGAAACCTACGAGGATGATGGTGTTGTGGACAAGTGATGTCACACCGCCGAGACCCCAGGTCCAGCCCTTGAAACGGATAGCGATGTAAGCGAAGATCACGATCAGCGCGAGGATCACCGCAATCACGGCGTCACGCTGCATCTCGCTCGCGATAGACGCATCCACGCGGTCTGATGAAACGATACCATTCGGGTTCTCCAGAGTAGAAGTGAACTGCTCGAGAGTTATCGGGTTGGTGAAGAACTTGCCGAGAGCATTGTAAAGCATACCCTCGATCTCCTTGTCAGTCTCCTGAGTCTGGTCGTCTACTTTATATTTGGTAGTGATCCTCATCTGTGAGGCACCACCGAACTGCTTAACCTCTGCAGACTCGCCGAACTCGTCGATGGTAGCTGCACGAACTTCCTCGGCTGTAACCGGAGTGTCGAAACGAACTACATAGGTACGGCCGCCGCTGAAGTCAACACCGAGGCTGAAGCCCTTGGTGAAGAATGAAACGATGCAGATAAGGCAGAGGATACCTGATACGATATAAGATATCTTCTTCTTGCCGATGAAGTCGATCTTGGTGTTCTGGAGGAAGTTGCGGTTTGCAGGGAAGTCGAAAGTAATGTCTTTGCCCCTCTTCAGCCAGCCTTCGAAAATAAGTCTGGTGATGAAGATTGAGGTGAAGACTGAAGTGATGATACCGATAACCAGCACGGCTGCGAAACCTTTGACTGAACCGCTGCCGAAGAGATACAGGATCACACCGGTAAGGAAGGTGGTCACCTGACCGTCGATGATGGCTGAGTATGCATTCTTGTAACCGTCGCTGATGGCGAGGCGCAGGGCCTTGCCGGCGCGGAGTTCCTCTTTGACACGCTCATAGATGATCACGTTCGCATCCACGGCCATACCCATGGTCAGCACGAGACCGGCGATACCAGGGAGGGTAAGCACGGCGCCGAACGATACCAGAGTACCGAACAGGAAGAGAACGTTGCACAGAAGAGCGATATCAGCTGCCAGACCGGCTTTGCGGTACCAGATGAGGATGTAGATAAGCACGAGGCAGAATGCGATCAGGAATGAAAGCATACCGGCACGGATAGATGCGCTACCTAGTGACGGACCTACAACCTGCTCCTGAACGATGCGGGCCGGGGTGTTCAGCTTACCAGACTTGAGGACAGTTGCAAGGTCGGTGGCCTCCTCCTGAGAGAAGTTACCGGTGATCTGGCTGCTACCGCCGCTGATCTTGTTCTGTACGTTAGGATATGAGAAAACGCTTCCGTCCATCACGATGGCGATCTGACGGCCGATGCTCTGCTCGGTAATCACTTCCCAGCGTGCTGAACCTGTGCTGTTCATAGTCATGCTGACCTCAGCGTCGCCGCTGATCTGGTTGTAGTTAACGCGGGCTGAAGTGATGACGCCGCCGTCGAGGACAGCGCCCTTGCCGGCTGTGCTCTTCAATGCCACGAGCTCATAATAAACGGGCTGTGAAGCATACTCGCTGGGTTTGAATGACCATGCCGGAACGAAGTCGTTCGGGAATGCAACGCGGCTCTCGCGAATCATGCGGCTAACCTCAGCAGTATCGCGGTAGTGTACCAGACCGAGGCATGCAGTGTTGTTGCCAAGGCTCTGGAGCTTTGCGAAGAGAGGATTCTGCTCAGCATAAGCGTCGCTGGCCGCGCTCTGACCGAGAGCAGCTGCGATTGAGTCGACAGCAGAGGTCTGGCCGCCTTCAGCTTTGACTGAAGCTATCCTTTCACGCTCGGCATCGTTCACCTCCTGCAGATACGGGAGGATCTCATTGTATGTATAGGTGTGCCAGAATTCGAGTGAAGCGGTACCCTGGAGGAGTTTGCGGACACGCTCAGGTTCCTTTACACCAGGGAGCTCGACGAGGATACGACCTGTGCTGGCGATCTTCTGGATGTTGGGCTGAGCAACACCGAACTGGTTGACACGGCGCTCGACTACGTTGTATGAGTTGTCGATGGCGCTTGCGGCTTCCTGCTTGAGGAGGTCGATGATGTCCTCGTTGGTAGCCCTTGATTTGTTCTTGATCTCACCGTTGAGCTTGTCAAGGTCGATGTCGAAAGAAAGCCTCTGACCGGGAGCAACCTCGTCCCATGCCTGGGCGAAGAGGGTGATGTAGTCGGTGTGGTCAGTAGCTGCCCTTTCGCTTGCGAGAGCGAGAGCCTGCTTGAACTGGTCGGTAGTCTTCTCACGTGCGCAGTTGCGGATGAGCTCGGCTAGGTCGAGCTGAAGCACAACGTTCATACCGCCTTTGAGGTCCAGACCGAGGTTGATTTCTTTCTCCTTGACGTTCTTGTAAGTGTAACCGAAGTAAACTTTCTCGGTTGACAGGGAGTCAAGATAGCTATTGTTGGCAGCTGAGCGGACAGAGTCGAGATAGAACGCTTTGTCCATATCAGATACTGCGCTGAATGAAGGCTCTTGCTGTACAGCGTTGACGATTGAGTCGGCGTACTTTGCAGCCTTCTTCTCCTGCAGAGCGGTCACCAGCGTAAATGAAAGCTGGAACAGACATGCAAGAGCAATCAGAATTGCCACTAAACGAATGGCGCCTTTACTTTGCATAATGTGTTAATTTATATTTAAATATCAATTTTCCGGACTTCGAAAATAGTCTGCAAAAATAGTATTTTTTCCTAATATTTAAAGTATTTCGTAATTTTGTTTGATGCAGAAGGCTTTATGAACCCTCTCAAAGCACATATTATCACCCTTTTGGCGCTGCTTGCAACCTTCACCGGCGCGGCCCAGTCTCCTTCCGAGCTGGAGCGCCAGGGCGATGCAAAGCTGGCACAATATGATTTTGCCGCTGCCTCGCAGCTCTACCGCCGGGCCTACGAGGCCAGTTCCTACGATGCTTTTCGCACCAGGATGGAGGAGAAGATGACCCAGTGCGACAACGGCCTGAGCATGCTTTCCTTTGCCTGCAAGCCGGTGGTCGTGGCCACAAAGACCGTCCCCAAGGCTGATTTCTTCCTTTATTATACGCATATCCCGGCGGACCGCTGGGGCCGCATGGCCGACGGCAACCTGGCGGCCTTCGACCCTTCGAAGACAAAACTGTTCTTCTCGCGCGACAATGGCGGCCAGAGCGACATTTACACCTCAACTCTTGTCAGCGACAATCTCTGGAGCACTCCGGAGCCCCTTGGCGAAGCCCACATGTCGGCTGGTGACGAGGTGATGCCCATCGTGTCTTATGACGGGAAGAAGCTCTACTATTCTTCAAAAGGCCTTTTCGGCATGGGTGGCTACGACCTGTTCGTGTGCGAATGGGACGATTCTGCCAAAAAGTGGGGCGAGCCGCAGAACTTGGGCTTCCCTTTCTCTTCCCTGGGAGATGATTTCCTCTACAGCGACACCCCCGACGGCAATTTCTCGATACTTGCGAGCAACCGCGACTGCGGCGCCGACTCTGTCACCATATATGTCCTGCAGTTCAAGAACGAGCCGCTGAAGGCCGCCGTCTCGGCTGCCGAGGCCCGCAACATCGCTGCTCTTAAGGTGCATAAGCAGGACGCCGGCCAGAATGCCGGGCTGCAGGAAGACACCTCCGTCAGCTTCGACGACCCGCTGCAGCGCAGCTATGCCGAGGCCATGTCTTCCTTCCGTGACCTTAAGAAAGAGCTTGAAGATCTCACCGAAAGGCAGCTCGAGCTGCAGAGCCGCATCGCCGCCGCCACTGACGAGTCGGACTGCGGGCTGCTGGTGCGCAACCTCACCGCCGCCGAACAGGAGATGTTCAGCAAGCAGCAGCTTCTCCGCACAGCGTCTGACAAGGTGCAGGCCATAGAGATGGAGTGCATGCTGAAAGGCGTGACGCTCGACCGCAGCCTCTTCGAGGAGGCCCCGAAGCGCCCCGACACAGAAGAAGCCCCGCTCCCGGATTACGAATTCAGCAGGCTGATGGCTCCTCCTTACCTCAACGCAGTCTTTGAAGAGCCTGAGGAGCAGTTCGACTATACCTTCAAGATCCTCGACGAAGCCGTCATTGCAGACAACGCCGTCCTCGAAGAGGGCCTGATCTATCAGATCCAGATCCTCGCCGGCAGCGGCAAGGTCGCCCCGAGGCAGCTCCATGGCTTCAGCCCGGTGTTCGAGAAGAAGCAGTCCAACGGCAAATACGTCTACTGCGTTGGCAAGTTCGCAAAATATGCCGACGCCCAGAACGCCCTGCCGAAGGTCAAGAGATACTACAGCAGCGCTTTCATCGTCGCTTTCCGGAACGGCAAGAGCATGAGCGTGACCAACGCCCGCAAGGCCGAAGCTACGATTACCGACAAATACCAGCTAGTCTTCAACGACTACCCCGGCGGCATCCCGTCAGCCATCCTTGAAGTCATCAGGGCCAACTGCAGCAAGGACATCGCCCGCCGCACGTCCGACGAAGGCAAGGTAATATATTACATTGCGCCCTTCGACAGCGCCTCGGAGGCCGAAAGCCTCGCCGCCAAACTGAGGGCGGCCGGCGCCCAGGGCATTTCCACCGATATAATCAAATAAACTATGGGACCTATAATCTTACTCATCCTGTTAGGACTTGTACTGCTCTTCATCGAGACTCTGCTGCTCCCCGGATTTGTCTTCACCGGCATTTTGGGCATCTGTTCGCTCGCTGCAGCCTGCTATTTCGGCTTCGTGAACTACGGTAACACCGGCGGCATCATCACCGTCATAATCAGCGTAGCTCTGGCTGCCGCCTTCATGGTGTGGATCTTGCGCTCCAAGACCTGGAAGAAGGCCACCCTCAACACCGAGATCAAAGCTGCCGTCGACCAGCGTCCCCACGAGAAGGGCATCGCCGTCGGCACTAAGGGCGTTACTGCAACCCGCCTCAACCCCATGGGCCGCGTGCGCTTCGAGAACGGCGAAGAAGCCGAGGTCCACTCTCTCGAAGGCCTGATCGAGGCTCGCAGCAACGTCGTCGTGGCCAGCGTCGAAGAGGAGAAGATCTTCGTCAAACTGGCAAAAGAAGATTAATCATTTAAAAACATAAATCGACATGACATCAATTTTCATCTGGATTGCAATAGGCTTTGTAGGCCTGCTCTTCCTGCTCTGGCTCTTCCCTGTCACCATGTGGTTCCAGGCCCTGATCTCCGGAGTGAAGATTTCTCTCATCCAACTCATCCTCATGCGCTGGCGCAAGGTGCCTCCGGGAGTCATCGTGATGGCTATGATCACCGGCACCAAGGCCGGCCTGAAGCTCAACGCCAACGAGCTCGAGGCCCACTACCTGGCCAAAGGTAACGTGCCGAAGGTGGTCAATGCGCTGATTTCGGCAGACAAGGCCAACATATCTCTAGACTTCAAGATGGCTGCCGCCATCGACCTGGCCGGCCGCGACGTTTTCGAGGCTGTTCAGATGTCCGTTAACCCGAAGGTCATCAACACTCCGCCTGTATCGGCTGTTGCCAAGGACGGTATCCAGCTGATCGCCAAGGCCCGCGTGACCGTGCGTACCAACATCAAGCAGCTGGTCGGCGGTGCAGGAGAGGAGACTATCCTGGCCCGCGTCGGCGAGGGTATCGTGTCGTCTATCGGTAGCGCCGAAAGCCACAAGGAAGTGCTCGAAAATCCTGACAGTATCTCTAAAGTTGTGCTCGAGAAAGGTCTTGACGCCGGCACTGCTTTCGAGATTCTCTCCATCGATATCGCTGACGTCGACGTAGGTAAGAACATCGGCGCCGTGCTCCAGATGGACCAGGCCAATGCCGACAAGAACATCGCCCAGGCCCGTGCCGAGGAGCGCCGTGCTATGGCCGTCGCTCTGGAGCAGGAGATGAAGGCGAAGGCTCAGGAGGCCCGCGCGAAAGTGATCCAGGCCGAGGCTGAAGTGCCGCTGGCTATGGCTGAGGCTTTCCGCAGCGGAAATCTGGGCATCATGGACTACTACAAGTTCAAGAATATCCAGGCCGACACCGACATGCGCGAGAACATTGCCAAGAAATAACACACTTATATTAATATTCAAAGTATGAAGAAGATATCATTGTTAATAGCAGCGGCTCTCTTCTGCCTGACGTTTGCCGCAAATGCTCAGGAGCTCTCGAGCGCTCCCGGGCCTGTCGATTCGCCGCAGGTAAATCCTGACGGCACCGTCACTTTCCGTTTCCAGGACAAGAAGGCCGTGCGCGTGCAGGTTACAGGCGATTTCCTCCCTTCACAGACTATAGGAAGGCAGGAGATCCAGGGGGTTGTCGACATGGTGGAGGGGCCGAACGGCGTATGGGAATACACCACCGGCAAGCTTGAACCCGAATTCTACGGCTACAAGTTCATCGTCGACGGCGTCACTATTCCGGACCCCGCCAATCTGATGGTGTGCAGGGACGGTTCTGTCCTCACCACCAAATTCCTCATCCCCGGCGACAGGGCTGATCTCTATGCTATCCATGACGTTCCTCACGGAACTGTGGCTCACGTGTGGTATCCTTCACCTGTAGGCGGCTTCGACCGTCGCATGACGGTCTATACTCCTGCCGGCTATGAAGCCAATACCAAGACCAGATATCCTGTGGTGTATATCCTCCACGGCATCGGCGGCGACGAGGACTCATGGCTTACCCACGGCCGTGCAGCCCAGATCCTCGACAATATGATCGCTTCCGGCAAGGTTAAGCCGATGATTGCTGTTTTCACCAACGGCAACATCTCCCAGCAGGCTGCAGTGCACCAGACCGGCAACGGCTACATCCATCAGACTACCATGCTTCCCAAGACTATGGAGGGCACTTTCGAGACTGCTTTCGGCGAGGTTGTAAGTTTCATCGACAAGAACTACCGCACTATTGCCAAAAAGCAGTCACGCGCTATCTGCGGCCTTTCTATGGGCGGCTTCCACAGCTTGTACATTTCTGCGAACAATCCGGATCTGTTCGGCTATGTAGGTCTGTTCTCTGCTGCAGTAGGTGTTACTGACGAGTCTGTTTCGCCGATCTACCAGAATCTGGACGCAAAGCTTGCGAAGCAGTTCGCCGGCAAGCCGTTCTACTTCATCGCCTGCGGCAACACCGATTTCCTCTACCAGTCCAACAAGGAGTATATGGCCAAGCTTGACAAGGCCGGCTATCCTTACACTTACCTTGAGACTGGCGGCGGCCACATCTGGCGCAACTGGCGCGTTTACCTCACCGAGTATCTGCCGCTGCTGTTCAAGTAGGTTCAGGGATCTCCGGATAAAAGAAAAAGGCTGATGTTGAATCAGCCTTTTTTATTCTTATGTCGGGATACCCCGACTCGAACGGGGGACCCCTTGGTCCCAAACCAAGTGCGCTAACCAACTGCGCCACATCCCGATGGACCCTTGCGGTGAGGGGGGGATTCGAACCCCCGGTACGGTAAACCCGTACGTCAGTTTAGCAAACTGGTGGTTTCAGCCACTCACCCACCTCACCAAACACCTCAAACGTGGATTTCCCACGAAGGGATTGCAAATATAGGTAAATAATCCTTTTGAGCAAAAATAATTAGAAGCAGTAGGCCACCGTCAGGGTGAGGGCGCGGGCGGAAACGCGGTTCACGATGTCGCCGTCGTTGAGGTTGAGGATGCCGATGTTGTAGTGGAGGCTGACATCCAGATCCCATACCTTGCAGCCGGCTCCGACGCGGACGCCGAGGTCGGGAGCAACTTTGACCTTCGCAGCATTATGCACGGCGAAGACAGTACCCAGAGAAATATACGCAGGGTCCACCAGATAAAACTCCATATCGACAGGGACCGCAAGTGTAACCTTGGGAATATAGTCGAAGGCGCCGGGAGTGTAGATCCCGTCCAGCCCCATGCGGAACGCCAGAACCTTCGATGTGCGATACCTGGCGGCAGCAGTGACGGCTGCGCCCGGCTTGAACAACTTGTCCTCAGAAGTCGTGACCAGCGCAGCGCCGGCGCCGGCCTCGAACTCCCAGCCCTTGTCAAAAGCATCACGGTCCGGCACATTCACATACTTGACAGCGCCGACACCAGAGCCGCTGCCCAGAGTGCCGCTGTCGCGCAGGAAACTCATAAACTCACCGGCCTGCATAGCTCCCAGATGACGGTTGCGGACAGCTCCGCCGCGGTCAAGCACCACGAAATACGGGATTTGGACCTCCTTCTTGCAGAAGCGCTGCTGATAATTGGAGCCGACAGGACTATCGATGTCGACCAGAAGCACGTTGTAGCCGCTCAGCGCAGATGCCACTGAATCGGCGGTGAAGACAGTCTGCTGCATAGCCTTGCAGGGCGCGCACCAGTCCGCCGTGAACACCAGCAGCACGGGTTTGCTATTGTCAGGGATATATTTCTGAGCCACTTTCTGCGCAGCCGCCGAAAGCGACAGCAGACAGATAAACATGATTGTCAATATTCTTTTCATATCAGGAACTTTTCAGCAAAGATACTAAAATAAATGTAAGAGACCGGTTCTGTTGGTTAGAACCGGTCCCACACACACATCACATTTAATTAAAAATCAGATT
>JAFYZI010000115.1 GCA_017548725.1 Bacteroidales bacterium | reverse complement strand
GTGCTGTCGCCGTCCCGGATTTTGGGACGGCGGAAGCGGAAATGCGGGAAAAGTGCTGTCGCCGTCCCGGATTTTGGGACGGCGGAAGCGGAAATGCGGGAAAAGTGCTGTCGCCGTCCCGGATTTTGGGACGGCGGAAGCACTTCGAGACGGCGGCAGCACTTTCGGAACGGAGGGCGCTCTTCAAAACGGCAGGTGCACTTCGGAATGGCAGGTGCACTTCGGAACGGCAGGTGCACTTCGGAACAACAGGAGCACTTCGGGGGCGTCAGGCGCACTTGGTGGCGGAAAAGCGGCAGAAAATGCCGGGTGTGTCCAGAAATAGTTAACTTTGTAAAGATTCTTTACAGTTAAAGGGTAAAAGATGGCATCTAAAATTGGGAAAATACTGGTGGTGGACGACAACGCCGGGATTCGTCAGGCGCTGAAAATTTTGCTGCCGATGCATTTCGCCGAGGTGGAGACACTGCCGTCGCCGGTGACGCTGGTGACCACTTTGGAGCGCTTCCGGCCGGATGTGGTGCTGCTGGACATGAATTTCAACACTTCTATCAATACCGGCAACGAGGGGCTCTACTGGGCAAGCGAGATCAAGAAGATGGTCCCTGAGGTCGAGGTGGTGCTGTTCACGGCTTACGCTGACATCGCGCTGGCGGTGGAGGGGATGAAGCGCGGGGCGTTTGATTTCATCGTGAAGCCATGGGAGAACGAGAAGCTTGTGGCGACTTTGACGGCGGCGCGCGACAAGGCCCGCAAGGCGATGGGACGGGATGCTTCAGCCCAGGGCGGCAGGATGGCACGCGACGGCTACTCCGAGCCTTCTGCCCTGAGCGGCAACCGGGAAGGTGGCGCATATCAGCCTGTCTCTTCTTCGAACGGATATTCAAGGGGCGGCGAGCGCAGCGGAGACCTGAGCAGAGCGAAAGCTGCCGACCGTCAGGGAGACAAATCTATGTACTGGGGTACTTCCAGGCCGATGGCGGCAATCCGCAAGACCGTCGACAAGATTGCTCCGACGGATGCCACCGTTCTGATAACCGGGGAGAACGGCACCGGCAAGGATGTGCTGGCACGGGAGATTCACGCGCGGAGCCTGCGCAGCAGCAAGCAGATGGTGGCGGTGGATGCCGGGGCCATCACGGAGACTCTCTTCGAGAGCGAGCTGTTCGGCCACGTGAAGGGTGCTTTCACGGATGCCCACACCGACCATGTCGGCAAGTTCGAGCAGGCAGACGGCGGCACGCTGTTCCTGGATGAGATAGGGAACATCCCTCTGCACTTGCAGGCCAAGCTGCTGCGGGTGATCCAGAACCGCAGCGTGATGAGGGTGGGCGGCTCAAAGGCCATCCCGGTGGACATCCGGCTGATCTGCGCCACGAATATGGATCTGGGGCAGCTGGTGCAGGAAGGACGTTTCCGCGAAGACCTGTATTACCGCATCAATACCGTGCACATCACTCTGCCGCCCCTGCGCGAGCGCAAGGAGGACATTGTGCCGCTGGCCGAACGTTTCATCGGCCAGTTCGCTGAAAAATACCACAGGAACGTGACGGGGCTCGACGCTTCGGCCCGGCAGGCGCTGGAGGCCGGCCGCTGGAACGGAAATATCCGCGAGCTGGGCAACTGCATCGAGAAGGCGGTGATCCTGTCGGAGGGCAAGCTTCTGACCGGGAACGATATCCAGCAGGAGCCGGCCAGGGCGGAGGCTTCCGCCACGGGGACGCTGAAGGCTGTCAGCGACGCTGAGGAGGAGCGCCTGGTACGGGAGGCCATGGAACGTACGGGCGGGAACATCTCGGCCGCGGCGAAGATGCTGGGCGTGAGCCGGCCTACTTTATATGCAAAGCTGAAGAAATACGGTTTATAGACCCTCCGCTCTGCTCAGGATGACACGGTGATTATGATGCAGATTAAATATGTCATATTGCTTGTAGCTGTCGTCGCGGTGGTCGTGGCGGTGGCCGCATCTCTGCGCACCCGCCGCAAGGACATCCGCAAAGTCGGCTACATGATGGACGCGCTGGAAGACGGGGAGCTGAACTTCCGCTTCCGCGACAGCAACCGCTTCAACCGCACGTTGAACCGTATCCGCACCATCTTCGAGAAGCAGCGGCAGGCCCACGAGCAGGACTCCTGGACCAAGCTGATCCGCGTGCTGACTCACGAAATCATGAATACTGTCTCCCCCATCGCTTCGCTGTCCGACGCCATGGCCAAGTCGGTGGATGAGGACGGCCACAGCGAGCTGGACATCAAGGCCGGCCTGGAGACCATCTCCGACTCCTCGAAGAACCTGATAGAATTCGTGCAGACCTACCGCCAGCTGTCCGGAGTGGCCAAACCCGTCCGCAAGGCGCTGGAGCTCCAGGAGCTGATGGACCAGGTCATCGCCCTGAACAGCGAATACGCCACCTCATGCAACGCGGTGTGCAGCTATCGCCCCGCCGAGCCGGACCTGATGATCTATGCCGACGAAGGGCAGATCTCCCAGATCTTCATAAACCTCATCAAGAACGCCCTGCAGGCCGGAGCAAAGCACATCGACATCTCTGCCTCCATGGGCAAGGACGATGAGTTGATAATCATCGTAGCAAACGACGGAGCCCCCATACCCGTGGAGAGCCAGGAGCAGATCTTCGTACCGTTCTTCACCACCAAGAAAGAAGGCTCCGGCATCGGCCTGGCGCTGGCCCGCCAGATCATGCGCAACCACAACGGCACCATCGACCTCGACTCCAGCGACCTCTCTCGCACCGCCTTCCGGATAGTGTTCAGGTAGCGCTGCCCGCACCCCGCAAAAAAAATTATCATTTTGCGAGACGTATTTCGGAAGTATGTGTGTTTCTATATCAGAACCAAGTACTAAAAGCCTAAACCTGATTTTATGAGTATCTTTACAGAGAACAATGTCTGTATAGGTGTATAAGGAATTAGACGAGCAGGAGCTTGCCAGATACTGTGTAAAAGGAGACAGGTTGGCAGAGGATGAGCTGTATAGGAGATATGCAGCCAGGGTGCTCACACTCTGCCGCCGATACGCCGACAACACAGACGACGCCAAGGATCTGATGCAGGACGCCATCATCAGGGCTCTCGACAAAATCTCTACCTTCACCTATTCCGGAAAAGGCTCTCTGTACGCCTGGATCAGCCGGATCGCCATCAACATGGCCCTCAACCAGATCAAGAGGCAGCGGTGGAAGACAGTGTCGCTGGACGTATGGCAGCGGGACAACATTCCTGAGCCGGGCGAAGATGTGATGGCAGCCATACCGCAGGAGAAGTTGCTGGAATGGATATCGGAGCTGCCGGATGTGCGCAAAGCTGTCTTCAACCTGTACTGCATAGACGGCTACTCGCACAAACAGATCGGGGAGATGCTTGGAATAAGCGAAAAAGGGTCGGCCGGAGTGCTGGCCAAAGCCAGGAAACAACTGAAAGAATCGATAAGAAGTTATCTGAAGGAAAAGGAACGATGAAAAACTGGGAAGACATAATCAAAGACAAGCTGGAAGGGTACGAAAGCCCTCTTCCGGAAGGGAGTCTTGCCGAGTTCCACTCCCGCAGAGAAGCTAACCGGGCAGCATCGCCTGCCCGCAGCGAGGAGACAGCGTCCGGCTCCAGCAGAGACAGCGCAGGAAGCGCTGCAGCAAAGAAGCGTTCGCCGCTGGTTTGGATCCTGCCGACAGCTGCGGCCGCCGGTCTCGCCGCATTCCTGTTCCTGAGACAGCCCGGCACGCCCGGAGGAGACGGCCAGGACAGCTGGCAGCCTTCTACTACGATAGCTGTCGCAAACACTGACACTACCGATGCCGCCGAACCAGTGCAACCCGTACGGACGGCTCAGCCCGCTCAGCCAGTACAGCCAGTTCAACAGGTGCAGTCCTCGCAGCCCGCTCAGCAGCTTATAGCCCAGGCCGCCACCCCTAAGGCAGCCCAGCCAGCCACTTCCGACACGCAAGGTACAGCTTCCACCGGACAGACAGAGAAGGCAGATCCAGCCGGACAGCAGCAAGAGGCCGTGCAGGCAGAGCCCACCGGGCAGACTGAAACTACCGGACCCGCCGAACCCGCCAACCAGCCGCAAGTCACCAACCAGCCGGGGCCGGCAGACAATCAGGACGTCCGGACCGCCACAACATTTGACTTCCCGACTGTAGAACTTCAGAAAATCGGAAGGGATGCATCATACAACTACGCGGCACTGGCCACAGCCGGCAGTGCGCTGGGCGCAGGCCTACTGGCAACATTGGCAACCAACATCAATTTCGGCTTGCTCGCGTCAAATACAGAACCCGAAGGCGCCTCCGAAATGAGATACGCGCATGCAGAGTTCCTCAAATTTCTCAATTATCTCGACCTCCATGGCATTGAATACACTCCTGAATTTGAAGATGCATTGATTGCTTTAATGCACAACTCTGCAGCCAGTTCCTCATCAGCATCAGCAGATATCATTGGTTTCTTTGAAGATAGAGGTATTGACACATCTGACCCCTCATTTGCAGAGTATATTGATTATCTGGCTTCTAATATGTTCCACGGAGGCTCAACAAATAACCCCAAGAAAGACCAGACAGATGAGCCTCAGGTAGACAACAGGCAGAAAATAACTCACCACATGCCGATTAAGGCTGCTTTGTCAGTACGTACTCCCGTCGCCGAGAAGCTATATCTGACCACAGGGCTGGAGTACTCAAGATATGTATCGACCTATACCTATTCCCTCTCCGGCAACCATAAGCAGGTTGCAAACTACCTCGGCATCCCGCTCCGCATGGACTGGACGTTTGTCTCAAACAGATGGCTCGACCTGTATGTGGGCGGAGGCGTTGAAGCAGAATGGTGCCTTGGCGCCACGATGGATGGGCAAAGCATCGGAAAAGATAAGTTCAGCATGTCGCTGCTGGGCGCCGGCGGCCTTCAACTGAACGTCACAAAGAATATCGGTATTTATGTAGAACCCGAAGTAAGCTGGAAAATGACACTTGAAGACCCTGTGCTGGCGACCTACCGCACCGAGCACCCCCTGATGTTCGCGGTCGCTACCGGCATAAGATTAACCATTGATTAGAATATTATTAACTTTGTACACCATGAAACACTTTTATATGCTTGCTGCTGTTGCAGCGCTCTTGATTATGCCTGCCGCTTCCTGTGATAAAATAGGAGGCCAGGAGGATAACGGCGACAATGCCTACAAGCCGCTGGAACTTACAACCAAGGCATCTTCGTATATCCAGAAGGGAAATACATTTACCTTCGATTTCATCGAACGCATAAACAAAGAAGTAAAAGAAGACTACGTGATCTCCCCGCTGAGTATGCAGTTCCTGCTGGGAATGCTGCTCGATGGAGCCAATGGCGAAACCGCCGCCCAGATTGCCAATGTCCTCGGCTATGGCGCAGGCGAAGTCGACGAAGTCAACAAGTTCTGCCTTTCGATGCTCGAACAGCTTCCCGAACTTGACAAGAAAACGACACTGAACATAGCCAACGCCATCTTCGTCGATGACGGATGGCCTCTCAACAAATCGTTTGTCAGCACTGTCGGCAAGTATTTCAAAGCCGAGGTTTCAAATCTCGACTTCTCGGACAACGCAGCATCCCTCAAGGCCATCAATGGCTGGAGCAATACTCACACGAACGGTATGATCCCCAAAGTTCTCGACGAGGTCGATCAGAGAATGCTGGCCTACCTTATGAACGCCGTGTATTTCAAGAGCCAGTGGGTCAACCAGTTCCCCAAGGAATCCACTATAGACGAAGCCTTCTTCTACGAAGACGGTGCGATGGGCAAAGTCAAGATGATGAAGATGGAATGTGAACTCCCCTACTATGAGAACGACCTGTTCCAGCTTGTCAGTATGCCTTATGGCAACGGTGCCTTCTCGATGATGGTGCTGCTCCCGAAGGCGGAGTCCTATACCGCCAACATTGCCGCCTACCTCAAAAAGGCCGACTGGAACAAACTGCGCAATTCTCCCTCAGAGTGCAAAGTCGACGTCTGGTTCCCGAAATTCGAGAGCAAGTTCAAAATCCAGCTCAACGACATTCTGTCGGCTATGGGAATGCCCCTCGCCTTTGGAAATGCTGATTTCAGGGCTATGTCGCCGTATGCCGACTGCCTGAGTTTCGTCCAGCAGGACGGGGCCATCAAGGTCGATGAGGAAGGCTCAGAGGCCGCTGCAGTCTCTGTTGCGGGAATGCTCAAAAACACTGCCGTCGGCGACATTCCGCAAGTGGCATTCTTCCACGCCGACCATCCTTTCCTCTATTTGATAACAGAAAAGAGCACCGGTGTGGTACTCTTTGCTGGAAGATATAGCGGAAATTAATAATCCCCGTTAAAAGATTACGGCTTCAGC
>JAFYZI010000114.1 GCA_017548725.1 Bacteroidales bacterium | reverse complement strand
GCAACCTTGCCGCACTTGCCTTCGTTCATGAGCGCGTAAGCCTCAGAAGCATGGTCGAGAGTGAAGCGGTTGGTAACCAGGTCTTCAGGATGGATACCCCAGCGCACGATGCGCTCCACGAGCTCTTCCATGCGCCAGATATTGGTCACCCATGAGCCGTATATGGTCTTCTGATAGTGGATGATGTCCGGACTGGGGTTGAATTCCACTGTGCCGCCCTCTCCGATGAAGACGACGCGCCCCCACTTACGGGTAGCACGGATAGCCAGCTGGCGGCCGTATGTGTTGCCGGAGCAGTCCACTGCCCTCTCCACGCCGTTGCCGTCAGTAAGAGCCAACACTTTGTCGAGAGCCGATGCGTCAGACAGGAATACCTCGTCGGCCAGGCCCTTGGACTTGGCTATGTCCAGACGCTCCTGTACGGTGTCCACACCGATGAGCTTGGTGGCGCCCATGGCACGCGCCAGCATCAAAGATGCGAGACCAACGGGGCCGAGACCGACGACAAGGACAGCGTCATTGCCGCATACGCCTATCTTCTCCAGACCCTCGTACACGGTACCGAAGCCACAGGCAATCTGGGCGCCGTCGGTGTAGGTCAGAGAATCGGGCAGCAGCACCAGGTCCTTCTCCTCGGCCAGCAGGTATTCAGCCATGCCGCCGTCGCGCTGCCAGCCGTATGCCCTGCGGTAAGGGCTGGTACAGCTGATCATGTAGCCGCGCCGGCAGTCGTTGCAGACGCCGCAGCCGGAAATATGGTATACGACTACACGGTCGCCTTCCTTGAAACGGCGCAGGCCGGGGCCGCATTTCACGATCTGGCCGCTGGGCTCGTGGCCGCAGATCTTGTTCTGATATCCTTCGGGGCCCTTGCCGGTATGCTCACGGTAGATGGCGCGGATGTCGCTGCCGCAGATGGTAGATGATTTCATCTTGATGAGCACCTCGCCGTGGCCGGGCTCAGGTATTTCGACTTCTTTGAGCACTACCGTGCTGTTGCCGGGCAGGTAGGCCGCTTTCATAGTTTTCTGCATAGTATGTTTCCTTATATATATTATTGTCTTATTATTCCGTCCTCATCCCAGAGGTCATGCCATGAGCGGGCGGTCTTCCACATGAACACCTGCCCCTTGATGAAACGGCAGCCGCGGTCGATGCCGCGGATAGCCTCCATCTCGGCGGCCGATAGCGGATCCTCCGTAGCAGCGCGCAGGTTGCTGATGAACTTGGGCGGCTTGACAGAGAACGGGATGGGAATCTGGCCGTTCTGGACAGCCCACTTGATGCATATTACGGCAGGATGGACGCCGTGGGCGCGGGCGATCTCCACTATTACCGGATCTTCGATGGGAACGGTGTCCTCCGGAGTCTTGTCCCGCTCCGGGCGGTTCGGCGAGCCTATGGGGCAGAAACCGATGACGCGGATGCCGTTGTCCTCCATGTATTTCTTGAGCTCGGGCTGCTGGAAATGCGGGTGCAGCTCCATCTCGTTGCAGACGGGGCGGATGCGGCAGTCGCGCAGCAGCAGCTCCATCTTGGCACGGGTCATGTTGGATGTGCCGATGTTGCGCACCAGGCCGGCGTCCTTCAAGCTCTCCATAGCCCTCCAGGTCTTCATGTAATCCTCGTGGATGTAGGGCTTCGCATTCGGGTCGCGAGACTCTACGCTCACTCCGGGAGCATGGTAGTTGGGGAAAGGCCAGTGTACCAGATAAAGGTCGAGGTAGTCCAGGCCAAGGTCTGCGAGCGAATCCTTGCAGGCGCCCACGACGTCGTCGTGACGGTCGTTCCACACCTTTGAAGTGATCCAGAGGTCCTCGCGCTTCACGACTCCCTCGTCGAAGAGAGCCTTCAGCGTCTTTCCTATCTCTTTTTCGTTGCCGTAGACGGCGGCGCAGTCGATGTGGCGGTAGCCGGCCTTGACGGCCTTGTACACAGCCTCGGCAATTACGTCGGCTGTATAGTTGTCGGAGCCGAAGGTGCCCAGACCCACTGCGGGAATCTTGTCGCCGGAAGAGAGCGTCACCTTGGGGACCAGCTCAGGATTGATGAAATCAAGTGTATCCATAATATATCAGTTATTCAGATTAATGAGCCAACTTCCTATTTCGATGTCCATATATCGCTATTACAACGAAGCAGATGAACGGCAGGATGAACGAGAAGCGGCAGCCGGAGATGCCGGCGATGGTCGGCTGGTCGATCATGAGAGCCTGAAGCGGGGGCATTACGGAACCTCCAAGGATGGCCATAATGAGGCCGGCGGCGCCGAATTCGGCATCCTCGCCTATGCCTTCCAGGGCAATACCGTAAATTGTCGGGAACATCAGCGACATGCAGGCCGACACGCCCACCAGGCAGTAGAGACCCGTCATACCTTTGATGAATATCACGCCCAGCACAAGCGCCATACCGCCGAACGACAGGAACTTGAGCAGTTGGCCGGGACGGACGTATTTCAGCAGGAAGGTGCAGATGAAGCGGCTCAGCAGGAAGATTACCATCGCCACTATATTGTATTTCTGGGCTGTAGCGTTGTCGATACCGAGCTCCATCTCAGCATAGTGGATTATGAAGGTCCAGCACATTATCTGAACGCCCACATAGAAGAACTGGGCGATGACACCTTCATAATAACGTTTGTTGCGCAGCAGGCGGCCCATCGTAGCCTTGAGGCTGAAAGCCCCGTCGCTCTGCTTCTTCGGCATCTTAGCGATGAGAAAAATGATCATCACCAGCAACACCACTGCGCCGAGGGCGAG
>JAFYZI010000113.1 GCA_017548725.1 Bacteroidales bacterium | reverse complement strand
TGGCTGAGGTAGATCAACCCAACATCTCTTTCAGATATTGTCCCGTGTAGGATACGGGATTGGCGGCTACCTGCTCAGGGGTGCCCTCGGCTATGATGCGGCCGCCGTCGCGGCCACCTTCGGGCCCCATGTCAATCAGATAGTCGACGCTCTTGAGCACATCCAGATTGTGCTCTATAATAAGAACCGTATTGCCCTGGTCTACGAGCTTCTGCAACACCTGCAGCAGATTCTTTATGTCGTCGAAATGCAGGCCGGTAGTGGGTTCGTCCAGCAGGTACAGGGTATTGCCGGTGCTCTTGCGGGCCAGCTCGGCGGCCAGTTTCACCCTCTGGCTCTCTCCGCCGCTGAGGGTGGTCGAGGGCTGACCGAGACGGACATAACCCAGTCCGACATCTTCCATCGCCTTTATCTTGGGATAGATGAAGGGATTCGACTTGAAGAATTCGGCGGCCGCAGAAACTGTCATATCCAGCACGTCGCCGATGTTCTTGCCCTTGTAATAAACCGCCAGGGTATCGGGCTTGTAGCGCTTGCCACCACATTCCTTGCAGGTTACGTGGGCAGGCGGCAGGAAGTGCATCTCTATTTCCTGGATGCCGGCTCCCTTGCAGCATTCGCAGCGGCCCGAACGCACATTGAACGAGAAGCGGCTGGCCTTGAAGCCCCTGATCTTCGCGTCGGGAGTCTGCCCGAACAGCTCCCTTATCGCTCCGAACACGTTGGTGTAGGTGGCAGGGTTGCTGCGCGGTGAGCGGCCGATGGGCGACTGGTCGACTTCGATGACCTTGTCTATGTTGTCGATGCCTTCGATCGAGTCATACGCGAGCGGTCTGTCAAGGGAACGGTAAAGGTGGGATGAAAGTATCGGCATCAGGGTCTCGTTGATAAGCGAAGACTTGCCGCTGCCGCTTACTCCGCTTATGCCTATGAACGTGCCCAGAGGCAGACTCAGGTCCACATCCTTGAGATTGTTGCCGCGGGCTCCGTGCAGTTTCAGGAAAAGCCCGTTGCCGCTGCGGCGCGTCTCAGGGACAGGTATCGATTCCCGTTTGAGCAGATAATCTATGGTCATGCTGCTCCCCGCAGGCATCTCACCTATCTTCGATGGCTCGCCGTTGTAGAGCAGTTCGCCTCCCAGTTCCCCGGCTCCCGGGCCGAGGTCCACCAGCCAGTCGGCATTCTCCATCATCTCGCTGTCGTGCTCCACCACCATAACCGAATTACCCTCGTCCCGCAGCTTCTTCAGAGAGTCGATGAGCTTGCGGTTGTCCCTCTGATGCAGGCCGATAGAAGGCTCGTCGAGGATGTACAGCACATTCACCAGCTTGGAACCAATCTGGGTGGCGAGCCTGATGCGCTGGCTTTCGCCGCCGCTGAGGGTGGATGTGGCGCGGTCAAGCGAGAGATAGCCCAGCCCCACCTCTTTCAGGAAGCCTATCCTGTCGGTCAGTTCCTTCAGGATGTCATTCGCGATGAGCCGCTGCCTTTCGTTCAGTTTGGAAGGCAGCTCCTGCACCCAGTCGTACAGGTCGCTCACGTCCATGGCGGCCACCTGGGCTATGTCGAGCCCGGCGATCTTGAAATTCAGGGCCTCCTTTTTCAGCCTCGTGCCGTTGCAGACCGGGCAGACAGTCATGTTCATGAAACTGTCCTTCTTCTCGAGCGACTCTTCGCTCTCCTCTCCGGTGATGCGTGTGCGGGCCAGGATGCCGTCGAAGGTCACCATCTGGGCGGTCGGGCCGCTGCCCACCCTGAACAGCTCCTGGGAGCCATAGAGTATGGTGGAGAGGGCCTGTGGCGGGATTGTTTTTATAGGATCGTGCAGGGAGAATGCGTATTTGCGGGCGATAGACTCCAGCACCTCGAAAGTCGAGTTGCTCCTCATGCTTCCGAGGGCCACTATGCCTCCTTCTGCAATCGACAGTTTGTCGTTCGGGATGACCTTCGACATATCGAGCTCGGCCACCACGCCCAGTCCGTTGCAGTGAGGGCAGGCACCCTGGGGAGAATTGAACGAGAAGGTATAAGGGGCCGGCAGCGAGAAAGATATGCCGGTGTCGGCGCAGATAAGGTTCTTGCTGAGAAAGCGCAGGCTTCCGCCGCCGTCGGCCTTGAGCAGCGCGAGGGAGCCTTTGCCCTGCGACAGCGCGGTTACCACTGAGGAGCGGATGCGCTTGCGGTCTTCGGCGCTGGGCACAAGCTTGTCCACCACCAGCTCTATGAAGTGGGTCTTGTAGCGGTCGAGGGGCTCTACGTCTCGCAAGTACATGATTTCGCCGTCTATGCGCACCTGTGAGTAGCCGCGCTTGACAAGCTGCTCGAAGAGCTCTTTGTAATGGCCCTTTCGCCCCCTTACAACCGGAGCGAGCAGCAGCAGTTTCTCCCCTTCATACTCGCTGATTATCAAGTCGACGATCATGTCGTCGGTGTACTTGACCATTTCCTTGCCGGTGGCGGGAGAATATGCAGTAGAGGCGCGGGCGTACAGCAGTCGGAAGAAGTCGTATATTTCCGTCATCGTGCCGACGGTGGAACGGGGATTGCGTCCGGTCGTCTTCTGCTCGATGGCGATTATGGGGCTCAGGCCGCGGACGTCGTCTACATCCGGCCTTTCCATCATGCCCATGAACTGGCGGGCGTATGGAGACAGTGTGTCCATATATCTGCGCTGCCCCTCGGCATAAATGGTGTCGAAGGCAAGCGACGACTTGCCGCTGCCGGACAGACCCGTGACGACGACCAGCTTGTCTCTCGGAATCTTCAGGGAGATATTCTTCAGATTGTGCGACTTTGCACCCGTGATCTCTATGAAATCCATGTCAGCGAAGGTAGGGATTGGTCCTCAGCTCATTGCCGATGGTGGTGGGATATCCGTGACCGGGATAGACAGCGATGTCTTCGTCGAGCCTCTTGAGCTTCTCCAGTGAGATATACATGTCTTCCTCTCCGCTCTCTTCAAAATCCGTACGGCCGATGCTGCCCTCGAAGAGCGTATCTCCACTGAACAGGAGCCTTTCCTTCTCCTCGAGATAGCACACTCCGCCGTTGGTATGGCCCGGAGTGCCGATGACCTTGAAAGTAAAACCGGCGTATGATATCACATCGCCGTCGCTTATATAGCGGAATGTAACATTGTCCATCGGCAGGAATTCCATGCCGAAAAGGTTGGTATAGTCATGGAGGTGCGACAGCAGGCCGCAGTCAGCGGCGTTCATGACGGCCGGTATGCCATATTTCTCAGCGAAATGAGGCACGGAAAGGACGTGGTCGAAATGGGCGTGGGTCAGCAGGATGCAGGCCGGTTTCAGGCCTTCTGCCGCTATATAATCGTCAATCCGCGCACGTTCACGGTCGTTCTGGCAGCCCGGATCCACAATCACGCATTCCTTTCCGTCGGAAGAAAGGACATACAGACATTCCCTCAGTGAGTTGACATAAAAAGTTTTTATCTCAGCCATTTTCGACAGTTCCTTTTTCGCAAAAATACGAAAAGAGTTTGTAAATTTGTGAATACTTAAAATTACAAATACATCTTGCCATGCACATTGCGATAGCCGGCAACATAGGCAGCGGGAAGACCACCCTGACCCAGCTTCTTGCAAATCATTATCATTGGACAGCCCGGTTCGAACCCGTGGATTTCAACCCATATCTTGCAGACTTCTACGAAGACATGGAGCGGTGGTCGTTCAACCTCCAGATATACTTCCTCAACAAGCGTTTCCGCGATATCGTGGAGATCAGCAAGAGCAGCGACGTCATAGTCCAGGACCGCACCATCTATGAAGACGCCTGCATCTTCGCCCCCAACCTCCACGACATGGGCCTGATGTCGAGCCGCGACTTCGACAACTATCAGGAGCTCTTCGAGCTGATGATTTCACTGGTCAGGCCGCCGGACCTGCTGATCTATCTGCGCAGCAGCATCCCCAACATCGTCAACAACATCCACAAGCGCGGGCGCGAATATGAGAACAGCATCCGCATCGACTATCTCACCGGCCTCCACGAGCGCTATGAGAAGTGGATAAGCGAATATAAGGACGGCAAGCTGCTCATAGTAGACGTCGACCGCCTGAGATTCGGCGAGAACGTCGACGATTTCAACACCGTAACCGACATGATCGACGCCCAGCTTCACGGGCTTTTCTGATCCAGTCTATATAAACTTTCCATATGGTTTCAAAAATAATCCTAGTCCTGATTTTCTGCCTTGCGCCGGCCCTGGTGCTGCGCCTTTGCAACAAGGTCCCGTTCTTCGGCAAAATCGGGCCCATCCTGATCCTGTACATCCTGGGTGTCATCATAGGCAACCTGCCCTGGATCAACGAAGGCAACTACGGGCTTAAGGAAACTCTCACCAACGCGCTCATCCCCATGGCGCTCCCGATGATGCTCTTCGCCTGCGCGTTGACGCGCAACAGCCTGAAGGGCATTTTCCGTTCACTGATTGCAGGTCTGATCGCAATCGTCGTGTCCATATTCGTCGGATACTGGCTCTTCGGCAGGCATGTCGGCACCCAGGCTCCTGAAATCGCCGCCCTCATCACCGGCTGTGAGACAGGAGGCACCATCAACATGGCATCCCTGCAGATGCTCCTCGGCGTGCCCAGCGAGACCTTCGTGATGCTGAACAGCTACGACATGCTCGTCTGCTTCCTCTACTTCGTATTCCTGCTGAGCATCGGCATCCGTCTGTTCCGCAAATTCCTCAAGATTGCGCCCAAGGACGACAAGGCCGCTCTCACAGAGACCCAGATAGAGGTCAACGAGCAGATTATCGAGAGCCACAAGAATCCTTACCGCATCCTCAAAACCGCAAAGGGCTGGGGCCAGGTGTGGAGGATCCTGCTGGCAGTGATCATCTGCGTAGGCCTGTCATTCGGACTCACCAAACTGTTCCCGAAAGGCTGGTTCATGCCGATATTCATCCTCGGCATAAGCACCTTCGCCCTCATCGCCGCCAACCTCAAGCCCGTCAAGAAGCTGACCTTCAGCTACGACCTCGGCCTTTACCTCATATACATCTTCTCGATCACCATAGCTTCAATGGCCGACGTCACCAAGCTGAACATCCGTGAAGGTCTCTATGCCTTCCTGTTCCTGTTCTTCGTGATATTCGTGTCGCTGCTGCTGCAGGTGATCCTGTCAAAACTGTTGAAGGTAGATGCAGACATGATGATAGCCACCTCTGTAGCCCTCATCAACTCGCCCCCCTTCGTTCCCATCGTCGTATCTGCCATGAACAACAAGAAAGTGCTCGTCCCGGGCATCACTGTGGGCATCATCGGCTTCGCGCTGGGCAATTATCTGGGGTTCTTCATCTATAATCTTCTGATTTAAAAAAGAAACACTATGAAATCTGTTTCCGCAAAAATACTCGCTGTACTGCTGATATTCTCTGCGTTCTCCATCAGCGGCAATGCTGCGGAAAGGCTTGACTCCCTGTTGTACAACAGTACCACACGCCCTAAGGTCGGACTGGTGCTCAGCGGCGGAGGAGCGAAAGGATCCGCACACATCGGCGTACTCAAGGTTCTGGAAGACCTCGGCATCCATGTCGACTACATCACTGGCACCAGCATGGGTTCCATCATGGGAAGCATGTATGCCCTGGGCTATAGCGCCTCGGAGCTCGACACCATCATACGCGGCATGGACTGGTCGATCTACATGAGCAACACCGTCAAGCGAAGCGAGCTGTCCACCCAGAGAAAAAGGACTAACGAGAGGCTTCTGCTCGACGTGCCGTTCAGCACCGGACTCGGCCTGCTCGACAACCTGGACAGCCAGAAAGATGTGAACGGCAACACCATGTCTGATTTCACCACCAGCCTCCCTGCCGGAGTGATCAACGGACAGAACGTGCTGAACCTGTTCACCGGCCTGAGCGTCGGCTATCAGGACTCCATAGACTTCGCCGACCTTCCCATCCCCTTTGCCTGCGTAGCCGTGGACCTCATCACTAATGAAGAAGTCGTGTTCCACAGCGGATACCTGCCCACTGCAATCCGCGCATCCATGGCAATCCCCGGCGTGTTCGCCCCGGTAGAGAAGGACAACATGATCCTTATAGACGGCGGCTTCAGGAACAATTTCCCGACTGACGTCTGCAAGGCTATGGGCGCTGACATAATAATCGGTGTGGACGTAAGTGACAAAGGCGTGCACGAGTTCGACAACACGCGTTCTCTGCCCCAGATCCTGCAGCAGTTCCTCAACATATCGACGAATGAAGCCCACGTGGAGCACTCTGAGCTCTGCGACGTGCTGATCATCCCCGACATCAGCGGCTACGGTTCGCTGAGCTTCGACAGCGCGTCCATAGATTCCCTTATTGAAAGAGGTTACAATTCAGCTCTGGCCCACATGCCTGAACTGATGAAAGTAAAGCAGATTGTTGATAAATTTGGTCCGGATGACTCCAGGGATGATATACCGAAGGCAATCAACATGTACAAGACCACCTTCGATCTGAGCGGCATCGACATCAACGGAGTGTCGGAGCGGGACGAGAAATGGCTCCTGCTGAAGGCCCACCTCCAGGACAAGACTACAATCACCGGCGACGATGTCGACAAGGCCCTCTCCGTGTTCTCGGGAACCGGCGTATACAAGGGCATCTCATATCATTTCGTGCCGGAAGGAGACAAATACAGGCTTGTGTTCGACCTCGGCAAGAGGCCGCCCCACCAGCTCGGACTCGGCGTAAGATATGACAACGACGAGGCCGCCAACATCCTGGTCGAAATCGGCTTGAACGCCCAGAGGATGAATTGCTTCAGGGTGAACCTGAACGCGCGCCTGGGATACTACCCGCAGTACGAGGCCCAGCTGCTTTATGTGCCTTATTACTTCCCCAGCATAGGTGTCAGCTACTCTTACAAGAGGCTTGGTCTGGATTATACTATCCCCGGCACAACTCCTTTCCCGAGTTTCGAGGGATACAACAGGGCCCAGTCCGAAGTCTTCATCAGGGAGACTTATTCGAAATACTTCACAGCATACCTCGGACTGAGATACAGCAGGTATAAACTGAATCAAAGTTCCAGCGAGGTCACGGCCGATGTACTCCTGGAGCCCCAGAACCATGTGGTAGAACTGAGAGGAAGGCTTGACTATGACGTGCTTGACAATGCCTTTTATCCCTATCACGGCATAAAGACCAATCTGGCTTACAAATACAACCTGAGTCAGGACCTGTATGAAGACCCGGCGTCTTCCGGCGGTCCTTTTACTGCTTCATACGATTTCCTGGGTGCCATTCCTCTCGGGGAAAAGTTCGCCTTCGAGACTTCACTTTATCTGAGGATGATCTTAAATGATAACAACCAGTTGTACGGCACACCTCTTGGCAACGCCGTAGGAGGAGACTGGTCCGGCAGGTACTTTGAAGCCCAGGCGCCTTTCGTTGGTCTTACCGATGCCGCCATCGCATACGACTGGCTTGGCGTCGCAAGGCTCGACGCAAGGCTCCAGCTCTCGCCCAAGTTCTACGCATACGCGATGTACAATTACGCCATCACCGCCACCGACCTGAAAGCCAGCAAACCAGGCCACCAGCGATACGACATCCACGGAGCCGGCGTCAAACTGTCCTACGATTCCTTCATGGGCCCGATCAGCGTCCAGGTACATTGGTCTTCACTGTGGCATCGCGCAGGTGTCTACGTCAATGCCGGATACATATTCTGATGTTTTACTTATTTGTACTATCTTAGCACCGCTTCATAATACCTGACAAAGATGCTTTTTCTGCGAATTCTGACTCTTCTTGGCTCTTTGGGAATGTTCCTCTATGGTATGTCCCTGATGAGCGGAGGTTTGCAGAAGATGGCCGGTGACCGCATGCGTCACTTCATGGCCAAGATGACCTCCAACACTTTCAAAGGCATTCTCACCGGCATCGGAGTGACCGCCCTCGTACAGAGTTCAACCGCCACGACCCTGATGCTCGTCAGCTTTGTGAACGCGGGTCTGCTGGGACTGGCCACTGCCATCTCGGTAATCATGGGAGCCAACATCGGCACCACGGTCACCGCGTGGATCTTCGCCCTCAGCTTCGGCGGGGGCAGCTTCAGCCTGGGCGCGATTGCCGTCCCCCTGATGTTCTTCGCATATCTGCTTTTCGTGTCGAAGAGCAAGAAGCGGACAGACATGGGTGAATTCCTAATGGGTTTCGCCCTGCTGTTCCTCGGCCTTGCAACCTTGAGGGAGACCTCTACCATCCTGCTGGACAACGACCCTGTCCGTCATTTCCTCGGGGGACTGACCAACTGGGGCTTCGGCAGCATACTGCTGTTCATGGTGGCCGGCGCCTGCATGACCCTTATGCTGCAGTCTTCCGCC